>NZ_JBNGHF010000005.1:0-151930 GCF_050611805.1 Methylotuvimicrobium sp. | reverse complement strand
CCCTACAATCCGTGATGAATTGTTAAATGCTTCCAGAACCGGAAGTGGTGAGTGGACGTTATTTCGTGCAGAAATAGATGAATGTTTATCTGTACCTGAAGACCTCATAGACATCGCATAAAATTCAGCATCAAGGGCCCAGCGGAGATTAACCTAAAAAGTTCATTTGAGACACATCACCAAGCCGGTGAATGTGTTGTAGATCCTTCATGCTTCGATTCGGTTTAGCACGAACGGTCTACAACAACACATGCCAACTGCTCTTTCTAGGATTAATACTTTAATGTTGATATAGTAAAAATCAATTATATTTGCTTATAAAAAGTCATAAATTTGCTAAAGTTAGATCATTGTTATAAAGTTAAATCACAGAAGGACTGCTATACAGCTCTTTAATTAAATTGCGCTAAGGTATGTCTGTTCTTTCGCGGATTCAACAAACAAAATCTAAAGTTAAAGAGGTGCGGTGTCATTAAGATGTAACATAAGTTTCATTTAATTATGTCGGGTTAAAGTTGTAATTAATAAAGAAAATGTTCTTGAATGTTTTTATTTTTGTGATGATGACAAAGACCTCTTTTAACCCAGCCGTAACAAATGTAGTGCCTGTGGCTTAAGGTATTAAATTAAAATTTTACTTGGCTAATATAAATAAGACTGTGTCGATAGGGTAATGCCGGAATATTTTTCTAATTTTCAATATCTTATTCCCGGCGAATGTTAAAGCAGGGTAAAGTTATCGTTTCTATAAACCTAAAAAGAGCAGCTGGCATGTGTTGTAAACTGTTCGTGCTAAACCGAGTCGAAGCATGAAGGATCTACAACACGTTCACCAGCTCGGAAAAACCTCAAACTACCCATCACCCTTCGAGAAGGCTCTCCTGAGAGCAGTCAAAGGGCTCAGAGCGAACAGTAGTTTGATGCACTCAAATGCTCTTTTTAAGATAAAGCACCATGACAGCCGTTCTGTTTTTGTTGTAATAAAGTTGAGTGCGAAAACTTTTCTGATTTCCAATCATTTATCCGCAGTTCAAGCAACTACTTGTCATGGAAGGTCATATTTATAGCGTTAAAGTCTATACTTCATGCATCTTAATCGTCCTTTTCAGCTATCAATAATTAGCCTACTGCCAGAAGTTCGTCTGTTGGCCGCTTGAAAAGTAAAGAGAATAGGCGGGGGCCTTGTTAGTGAATATCCGCTATCCCTTGCCGAATCGGAATGAGATTGGCGTTTGGTTGAGTTTATTTAATCAGAAAAATTGGGCTTTCTGACTGCGCGATTGAGGTTTATTTCGTAAGTTACCAATACTTTGGGCGGTTACTTGGTTGGAAGTTAAGAGATTTATTCACTATTATTCAACGATATTTCCCGTATTATAAAATTTTAAATGGACTAAAGAGTTAGAGGTGTTTTATGCAAATACTAAAAATAACGGCCCGATGGTTTTACGGTTGTTGTCTGCTAATGGCCGTATCCTTCGGTGCGATTGCTCAAGAGCGGGAGGCTTATTTAATACAGCCGGGTGATGTGTTGGAGATAATGGTTTGGAAAGAAGAAGGTTTAATGCGGGAGGTATTAGTTCGTCCCGACGGCGGAATTTCTTTTCCGTTAGCGGGAGACATTGTTGCGCAAGGTAAAAGCATCGAACAGATCGAGCAAGAATTGGAAGCCCGTTTAGATGCTTATATTTCCGAACCGGTCGTAATTGTGGCCGCCAAACAATTACTCGGTTATAAGATATACGTCGTTGGAAAAGTGAATCAACCCGGTGAATTCATCATCAACAGTCCGGTCGATGTCATGCAAGCACTCAGCAAAGCGGGGGGCATGACGCCATTTGCTTCGGTAAATAGTATACAAATTTTAAGACGCGACCCGGACGGTAATCAACGCGCCATCAGATTCCACTACGGCGATGTCGAAGACGGCGACGATTTGGAACAAAACATCATTTTGCAAGCCGGCGACGTCGTAGTTGTACCTTAACGGAAAACCATGCTTATCGAATATCCAGGCACTAAAGCAATCAAGGATGATGTATTGAGTATTCCTACGTACATTGATAGAGCCCTATTGTCTGCGGTTTTGTTGATTGCTTCGATGTACTCTACGATGTGCGATGCACGGGAATGGTATGCTAAGCCGTCGGCCAGCTTGCGCGGTTTTTACGACGACAATTTATTGATGCGCAGGAGCGAGCAAGGCAAATTTGAGGTTTTCGGCGGAACCTTTTCCGCCGGTTCGAAATTCGGCATGCGGACCGAAACAGCCGATGTCGGTGTCACAGGTCAAGCCATCATCAATCGCTACGATGCGCCGACCAATATCGATAATGAAAACTATCATTTTAAACTTGAGAGTAGTTTTAACGTAACCGAACGTAATCAATTTACATTGAACGGCCGTTATTTTATCGACAACAATATTGGCACCCAGTTTGAAGAGACCGGATTGACTCAATTTTTGGTGGAGAGAACTACTTGGTCTGTTCAACCGAATTGGACGTATCGGATGTCGGAAACAGAGAGTTTAATACTCGATTACAGTCACGAAGAAATCGACTACGAACAAAATAATACCAATTTTCTCCAAAGTTATAACACCGATATGGTTTCATTGAATTACACCAATCAATGGACCGAGCGCTTACAGTGGTTTGCATTGGCGAGTTATTTGAGGTTTGAAACACCCAATAACAAGAGTGTAACTAGAAGTCAAATAGATGATCCTTTTTTTGAAGTTATAGATGATACTCTCCGACTTTTTTTAAATGAAGCTGGGGCGTTTGAAGTAGAAACAGAATCATTGAGCGATATGTATAGTATTCAAACCGGATTTAACTATGCACATTCCGAAACTTGGACGAGTAACTTCATGATCGGCGGACGCTGGACGGAATCCGAAAGCTTTCAATCCAGTCTCTTTAATTTCGATAATCCAGATTTGTCTCCAAGAGTTTTTTTTCCTCCGACATTGCAAAAGGATAGCGGCCTCGGCTATTTAATATCGGTCGGCACCAACAAACAATTCGAAAGAAGCTCGATCGGCGCCAGTTTTTTCCAGGACGTCAGACCGACTTCGCAAGGCCAGTTGATGCAATTTACTGGGATTACACTGACCGGAGATCATAAAATTACCGAACATTTGAAATTTGCGCTCAATGCGTCGGCGACGCAACAAAGCACGGCCGGCGGTGATGAACAAAATACCCGATTCGATCGCGATTTTATCAGTGTGGAACCAAAATTGAGTTGGCGAATCGATAGACAGATGACTTTAGCCGGCGGTTATCGCTATCGCTGGCAAGAATTCTCGAGAGATATTCAAGCCCGTGAATCGAATTCCGTGTATTTACAATTGAATTATAACTGGGATCCGTTCACGACTTCACGTTATTAGGCGCTGATTTAGCGTTCAATGGCCGACGCATTTGGCAAAGTTAAGCAATAATGCAATGCCTAAATTTCTAATTTAAACCCAACAAACGACTAGAGACGAAAACGTATGGAAGAAGAGAATACGAAAAGCCTACAAGATTATCTGGCGATGTTGAAGCGGCATAAAGGGAAAATGCTGCTTATTGCCGGCGGATTGTTTGCATTAACGATATTGGTGACCATCAATCTTCCTTCCGTGTATAGAGCGACGGCGACCATTTTGATCGAGCAACAAGAAATTCCGGCAGATTTGGTCCGTACGACAGTCACCAGTTATGCCGATCAACGCATTCAGGTGATCAGTCAACGCGTTATGACCACGGCTAATCTGAAACGGATTATCGATAAATTCAACTTGTACACCGAAGAGCAAAAAACTGAAACGCTCAGTACCATTCTCGAAGAAATGCGTGAAGACATCCAACTGGAAATGGTCAGCGCCGATGTGGTCGATCCGGTTAGCGGTAGACCGACGCAGGCAACGATTGCTTTTACCTTGTCTTTTGATAGCGAATCTCCGAAAACCGCGCAAGCGGTCGCCAATGAATTAGTTAGCCTTTATCTGAATGAAAACTTAAAAAGACGAAGCGAAGCTGCGGCCGAAACCACCAATTTTTTAGCCTTGGAAGGCGACAAATTACGGGAACAAATCGCCGATTTGGAAAAACGGTTGGCGGTATTCAAGGAAAGTCATGCGTCCAGTCTACCTGAATTACAGCAGTTGAACATGACGCTAATGGATAGAACCGAACAGCAATTGGTTGATGTCGATAGGCAAATCAATGCCGCGAAGGAACGAAAATTATATCTGCAAGCGCAGTTGGCGCAGATCAATCCAAATACCAGCCTGTACTCGGCAACCGGCGAAAGAATCTACGGTGCGGAAGATCGCCTAAAAACCAAGGAAGCGGAATACGTGACTCTGAGCGCAAGCTACGGCAGCAATCATCCCGATGTCGTCAAAATACAGAAGGAGATTGAAGCCTTACGTCAGGAAGTCGGCGGTGCAACCGATAACAGCGAGCTCATTTTGCAGTTGGATAATAAAAGAGCCGAGCTGGCTACGATGACCGATCGTTATTCCGATTCTCATCCCGATGTCAAAAAATTAAAACAGGAAATCGCCAGTTTAGAACAAATGGCAACCCAAACGGCTAAAATTAAACCTGTTTCGACAGCGAAGCCGGACAATCCAGCCTATATTCAGTTGCAAGCACAATTGGAGGCGGCGGAAGCAGAGTTGCGTGCAATGGGCAAATCTAAATCAAGATTGAACGCTAAGTTAAATGATTTGGAGCTGCGTTTGACACAAGCGCCTCAAGTCGAGCGGGAATATCATACCTTGATGCGGGACTATGAAAACGCCACGGCGAAATACCGCGAAGTCAAAGCTAAGCAAATGGAGGCGGACATGGCGCAGGCTATGGAAAAAGACAGGAAAGGCGAGCGTTTCTCGTTGATCGAGCCACCGATGTTCCCCGAGGAGCCATTCAAACCCAATAGGAAAGCGATCGTTTTTCTCGGCTTTATTTTGTCCATGGGCGGTGCGACGGGTTTTGTGATTGTCAAAGAAAGCTTTAACAAAGCGATTTTCGGATCGCACCAACTCACTACAGTCACCGGAGCACCTCCTCTAGTCGTTTTGCCCTATATAAATAACTCCGAAGATATAATAAATGCACAGCGACTAAAGCAAAAGGTCTTGATCTCCTCGCTTGCCGTTTTAATCGGACTCGTGCTGTTTTTGCACTTTGTCGTGAAACCTTTGGATGTATTGTGGTATGTTGCGATGAGAAAATTAGGCATGTAACTAACCTTTCACGCTTCAAATTTCGGCATCGACTCATGGTGTTTTGATCTCGCCCCTAAATTCCATCATGGATAGTCTAGCGAGACAAAACTTAGCTAATTTAGCTGCGCGGCATCTGCAAAAAATACCGGTAACGAAATTTGGCAAACATAAGGGTAAAAGCAGATAGTAAAAGCATTAACATAGGAATTAATATGGAACGCATACATAAAGCGCTCGAAAAAGCCCGGCACCAACGAAAGGATCATGTGAATGTCGGCGGTAGGACACGTATCAATAAACCGGGCTACGCTAAAAAAGCGCCGGTTCAGGAAATTAAATATACGCAAACTCAAACGATCAATGTGTCGGATGAAGCGCTAAAAGAAAAACGTATTGTGGCTCATCTAAAAGACAGCACGGCCGCCGATCTTTTCAAGATTCTAAGGGCCAAAGTCTTGCAACGAATGAATGCCAATCGTTGGAATGTGCTTGCCGTTTCCAGTCCTACGGCGGGGGCCGGCAAGTCATTAACTGCGGTAAATTTAGCCATTAGCTTGGCGATGGAGGCGAATCATTCGGTGCTGTTGGTGGATCTGGATTTTAGAAGGCCTTGTATCCATGAGTATTTCGGAATTTCGCCGGATAAGGGACTTGTCGATTATTTTTCAGAAGATGTTCCGCTGAACGAATTGTTTATTCATCCGGGAATCGAAAAATTAGTTTTATTACCGGCCGGTCATTCGATTCATCGTTCATCCGAATTGCTGTCTACTCCGAAAATGCTGAATTTAGCGGATGAGTTGAAAAACCGCTATCCCGATCGCATGATTATCGTCGATTTACCTCCGTTACTGCAGTCGGACGATGCAATGGTGTTTTTTCCGAATGCCGATGCTTGTTTATTGGTTGTGGCCGAAGGGATTAACACGACGGAGGAGATTGAACGCAGCTTACAGTTAATCGATGAAACTAAATATCTCGGCTCGGTGCTTAACAAGTCAGATGAAATTTGGTCCCCCTCTTATTATTAAGCGGCATGTATACACAACATTACGGTTTTAACGAAAAGCCCTTTACACTGACGCCCGATCCCGAGTTTTTATATCTGAGCAAACAACATCAAACGGCGTTGAATATGCTCGAATACGGATTGCATAGTCAGGCAGGCATTACCGTCATTAACGGCGAAGTAGGTTCCGGAAAAACGACGTTAGTAAGGCGGATACTTCAGGAAGTGGATCAAACTCTAACAGTCGGCCTTATTTCCAATGCTCATAGCGCATTCGGCGACTTATTGCAGTGGGTGCTCAATGCATTCGAAATCGAAGCTGCGGGAAACGATAAAGCGTCCCGGTATCAGGCTTTCGTCGATTTTTTAATTAAGGAATACAGTGAAAATCGGCGCACGGTACTGATTATCGACGAAGCTCAAAATCTCGATGTCCAAACCTTGGAAGAGTTGAGATTACTCTCTAATATCAATGCAGACAAATATTTATTGTTACAGCTTATTTTGATAGGTCAGCCCGAGTTATTGGAGGTTTTGCGTAAGCCGGAACTTAGGCAGCTTGCGCAACGCGTTTCTGTGGATTATCGGCTTAACCCTCTCAAGTATAAAGAATCCGTCGATTATATTCGTCATCGTTTGCGGATAGCGGGCGGTAGTGCGAATCTGTTCGATAAGTATGCGATTGCTGTTGTCTTTTATTACAGTCAAGGTGTGCCTAGGCTAATCAATACGCTGTGTGATTTTGCACTCGTCTACGGTTTTGCCGAAGAAGCGGAGTCGATCGACTTGGCATTGATGCTCGATGTCATTAAGGACAAAATCAAGGGCGGAATTTATCCGGTTCCGGAACATGAAAATAAAGAAACCCAAAAAATTAGAGAATTGATCTATAAAGAAAAGGGAGTGGACATTGGTGTCTTTGTAAATGAAGATGACGATGAAGACGAATTAAGCGCGCTTTGAGGGCGTTAAATATCCAAAAAATGACTTCTCACTCTTTAAAGGTGGGGGAAAATCAGCATCTATTGTTAAAGGATCTATAAGGAAGAACTATGCAACCATCGGCAACAAAAGTTTGCGTCATTGGGCTGGGTTACATCGGATTGCCTACCGCATCGTTATTAGGAACCAAGGGCTTTGAGGTCTTTGGGGTCGATACTTCCGAGCGTGTCGTCAATACCATTAACCAAGGCAAGATTCATATCGTCGAACCCGATCTCGATATTTTGGTCAAATCGGCCGTGCAATCGGGAAACCTGAAAGCCGGCTTGCAGCCGCAAGAAGCCGATGTTTTTATTCTGGCGGTACCGACGCCTTTCAAAGACGACCATATACCAGACCTATCCTATGTTGAAGCCGCTACGCGAGTTATCGCTCCTTTCGTAAAACCGGGGAACATTGTTATTTTGGAATCGACCAGCCCGGTTGGCACTACCGACGATATCGTCGCAAAAATCTTAAGCGAAGAAGGTCATGACGTCGGAAGGGACGTTTATGTCGCGCATTGTCCGGAGCGCGTGTTGCCGGGAAGGATATTGACGGAGTTAGTGGAAAATGACCGCATCGTTGGCGGTATTAACGAAATTTCGACCGAAAAAGTTGTCGAATTTTATCGAGCCTTTGTGCGCGGAGAGATTTTGGCAACAGATGCCAAAACCGCTGAGCTCAGCAAGCTGAGCGAAAATTCATTCAGGGATGTCAATATCGCTTTCGCTAACGAACTGTCGCTGATTTGCGATCAAGAAAATATCAACGTTTGGGAATTGATCAAATTGGCGAATCGTCATCCGCGAGTGAATATATTGCAACCGGGTCCTGGTGTCGGCGGGCATTGTATTGCCGTGGATCCTTGGTTTATTGTGGCGAGGTCGCCGGATCAAGCCAGACTCATTAGAGCCGCTCGTGAAGTAAACGATGCCAAACCGCATTGGGTCATCGATAAAGTCAAAGTCAGTGCCGATAAATTCAAAAATCCCGTTATCGGTTGTTTGGGATTGGCCTTTAAAGCCGATGTCGACGATTTGCGGGAGTCGCCGGCCTTGGATATCGTTAAGAAAATACGAAAGCAAGACATTGGCGAGGTACTGGTCGCAGAACCCAACTTAACAGAACACAAGGACTTTACACTGTTACCTTATCAAGAAGTCATCAAGCGGTCCGATATCGTGCTGCTGTTGGTCGATCATAAGCCGTTTAAATCGTTGAAGGCAGCCGACCTCAAAGAGAAAATTTTGATCGATACGCGAGGCGTGATTCAATAATTCTCCGAATCAAGCTTCATAGGAAATATCCAGCACCGTATACTGCAAGATTTGATCGGCAATGTGAATGACGACCACGTCGTCAAAAGTCTTTTTCAATAAAGCCTTGGCGAGTGGCGAATCCAAGCTGATATGCTGTTTAGCCGGATCGAGCTCGTCTGCACCTACGATTCGGTATTTGACTTCCTTTCCTTCGGCGTTTTCCAGTGTTACCCAAGCACCGAAATAGATGCGATCTTCATCGTTCGGTGTTTGATCGACCACTTTCAGAATCGGCAAGCGTTTTTGCAAGTAATGAATACGTCTATCGAGACCGCGCAGTTCTTTTTTTCGATAGATATATTCGGCATTTTCCGATCGATCACCCTCTGCGGCTGCGGCGGCAAGCGCTTCAGTTACATCTTTTCGTTTTTCCCATATCTGTCTGAGCTCTTGTTCCAAGGCTTGATAGCCATGACGGGTGATGTAGGGAGATGATTTAGGTTGAGGGGGTCTCCAACGGCTCATGATTAGTATAGTAATGAAATTAATTTTAAAGATTTTCACACAAACGTGCGTCAATTTTATATCATAAACAGCCCTTCATTAATCAATTAAAGGTTTATTTATGCAAGTTGCTGACAATATGGCGGTTTCGATCCATTACACATTAACTAACTCGGCTGGCGAGCAACTCGATAGCTCGATAGGCAGTGATGCGTTGGTTTATCTTCACGGCAGCGGCAATATCATTCCCGGTTTAGAAAAAGCTTTACAGGGTAAATCGGTCGGAGACAAATTCCAAGTTGCTATCGCTCCCGAAGACGGATATGGCGAATATTTTCAAGAGATGGTACAGGTTATTCCGCGCAAGATGTTTGAAGGTGTTGATAACGTGGAAGTCGGTATGCAGTTTCATGCCGATGTCAGTTCCGGTCCCGGTATTGTCACCGTTATTAAAGTCGAAGGCGATGAAGTGACGATTGACGGTAATCATCCTCTCGCCGGAGAGTCTTTGAATTTCGATGTTGAAGTCACCGATGTCAGAGCGGCGACCGAAGATGAATTGGCTCACGGCCATATTCATGGAGTTGGCGGTGTAGATCACTAAGCCGCAATTACTCAATATTTTTACGAGAACCGAATGCGTTGCGTTGCTAGAGTCCGAGCAACACAAACGTTCCATCTTTCATTATTATGAAGACGCTAAAATCCGCTGCGCATGACAAAGTCGTTTGCTATTTTTTAGTGTTCGCGCTTTTAATTGCGGGGCCGGTTTACTCTGAAACCTCGCTATGGCGGGTTGGTAAAAATGATGACGAATTGTTTATCGGCGGTACTATTCATTTGCTGAGTACTTCGGATTATCCGTTACCCGAAGCGTTTGATCGGGTTTATCGAAAAGCCGACAAATTAGTGTTGGAAGTCGATTTAGCCGACTTGTCTGGGCAGGAAGCGCAAATAGCTATGATGCAACGTTTACAGTATGTCGACGGTACGACACTGCGTGATGAGCTTAACGCCGAGACCTATGCCGAATTGCAGCGTTTTTGCCTGCATGCGGGCATACCGATTGAGTCTTTACAGAACTTGAAGCCGCCTTTGGTCGCGATTAGCCTGATGATGTTTGAATTACATCGTTTAGGTTTAGCCGAAGCCGGCGTGGATCATTTTTTTAGCGCGAAAGCTCAGGCTGATAATAAGCCCGTCGGAGCGTTAGAATCGTTAGAAACGCAAATATCCGTACTGGAGCAGATGGGGCGGGGGCAGGAGAACGAACTCATTTTGTCCACGTTAAGAGAAATTGAAGAGCTCCCCGCGTTGTTGGGGGAGCTCAAGTCTGCATGGCGTTCAGGCGATCTTGATACTTTGGATGAGTTAGGCATCGCGGCGATGCGTAGCGATTACCCTCGCCTATATCAAGATCTGCTGGTGAGTCGCAATAATGCTTGGGTGCCTAAGATTGAGGCGATGCTAAGAACACCAGAGCGCGAGTTGATTTTAGTCGGCGTGTTGCATTTAGCCGGGCAAGAAGGTGTTTTGCGGCAATTATGCGAACGGGGTTATGTAGTCGAACCTTATCTGTCTTTTCCGATTAATAATGATCACGAAGTTGCTGTCACCGCCCCTCAGAATGAAAGTGCTTGGCGTACGATGGGATGCGGTCACTCGGCAGACCGGGTGCCGTGAATTCAGCACCTAACGTTCATGAAGGCCTGGTAATCGCTCCGGCAAATGAAAGTGCGAGTACTGTGGAGGGTAGTCGCTGGCCCGACAGGACGCCGTGAACCCAGCACCTAAATTATCCAGGTTAATTAACCATAGCCAATGGGCTATGGAATTTAGGTGCTGGGTGAATACGTCCCTGTAAGCTCGACGGAGGCTATCCCTGCCGCCGACATCCTCGCTAGCCACACCCGATATCTTCATAAAGTTATAATTTTTGAGTATAAAGGGAGTAGCTCCTTGTTCTTTGTGATCTTCATTGTGAAATGCTGTTTCTAGGTTATTGATTTTGGCCCAGCCAATCTTGCGGCTTTAAATAGCGCTCGTACAATTCGGCTTCGGGCGATCCTGGTTCCGGGTGCCAATTATAGCGCCAGTTCGCAACCGGCGGCATCGACATTAAAATAGATTCGGTGCGTCCGCCCGATTGTAAGCCGAAGAGTGTGCCGCGATCGTAAACCAGATTGAATTCGACGTAACGTCCGCGCCGATAGAGTTGAAACTCGCGTTCGCGCTCGCCGTAAGGCGTGTTTTTGCGTTTTTCGATAATCGGTAAATAGGCGTCGATATAGTGATTACCGATGCTTTGCATGAATGCAAAGCATCGCTCGAAGCCCCATTCATTCAGGTCGTCGAAAAACAGCCCGCCCGCACCGCGTGTTTCGCCGCGGTGCTTCAAATAAAAATACTCGTCGCACCATTTTTTATAGCGAGGATAAACTTCTTTGCCGAAAGGCTCGCAGGCTAGGCGTGCGGTTCGATGCCAATGCTGCACGTCTTCATAGAACGGATAAAAGGGCGTTAAATCGAATCCGCCGCCGAACCACCAAATCGGCTCTTCGCCGGGTTTTTCAGCGACAAAAAAACGCACATTGGCATGTGAAGTCGGAACATAGGGATTGCGCGGATGAATAACTAATGAGACGCCCATCGCTTGAAACTGGCGGTTGGTCAACTCCGGTCTCGCGGCTGTCGCGGACGCCGGTAGTTGATTGCCGAAGACATGAGAAAAATTGACGCCGCCTTGTTCGATGACTTGGCCGTTGCTTAATACTCGGGTTTTGCCGCCTCCGCCTTCAGGTCTTTGCCAGTCGTCTTCGATAAATCTTGCGTTCGGTTCCTGGCTTTCCAGCGCGGCGCAGATCCGATTTTGTAAATCCAGAAGAAAGTTTTTGACGTTGTCGATGTCTTTGTTATTCATTGTTTATTAGAGTATCAAGAGGAAGCGGGCGTTAAAATCTATTGGTTTTTGTAAGGTTACGCCAAGTTTTTTGCGTGCTCACTTTTTAGCGGGAATCAAGAAAATGCCGGAACAAATCCGGATTAAGTTTTTTTAGGTCCGCTCTTAAAGCGATCGATGTCGACTCAAGCGGTTCGGCGCTTAATTGCTTGGCTAGGTTGAATGCGAGAAAGCCTTCCGCTTCGCCGTTTAAAATAAGGTCTTGTTTGGCCAGAGCCGGCTTGATCAATAGTATCCAGGCCGGGAAAAACTGTGTCGGCAGCTCGGGGTCAAGCTTCTGAAATCGTTGCCAGTCGTCGGAAAGCAAATGATGTCCGGTCTGTTTTATCAGTTGTTCGGCTGATTCGGAATGCAATAGGAATAATAAAAACCAATGCTCGAGACCGGACAGTTCTCGGTCCTGCTTGAAGCTGGCCTCGGCATAGCGAAATAGCAAAACAGGTTCCCTAACGTAATCAGGCTCTTGTTCGATCGCTTTGGTAACGTCATGCCATAGAAACGCTTTCATGCCTGAATAGCTGACATGCAGCTTGGGTTGTTCGGGATCGAAGGGGCAGTCGGTTAATTCGGCGGACAAGCTTTGCCAAAGCGGCGTCAGAAAACGTATGGCCTCGGATCGTAATAACTTTACCGCTAACGGCATCAGTGTATTATCTAAGGTATCAAGTTTATTGGGTAACGGTAAGCCGGGCGCCCGGAATTTTTTTTTCTGCACAATCAGGAGTGCATAGTCTTCGTGCTTTTCGGGGTCAAAGGCGTATAAGGTGTCTAGCAGTTCCGGTATTTTGCGTTTGTTGTGAGTAATGATCGCGTCGATTAACTCATTTTCGGCATAAATCGGCGCGCTGTCGAAAAACAAATCCATCTGCATGCGGTCTTGCGGCGGCGCGAAATCCGTTTTGAAATTGATGTCTTCTTGCGGGTCGCGGCTGATGATGAGTTCGTTTTGCTCGGTTGATAGATAGGTGTCGCGCGTTTCACTCAAGCCTAGCGTTCGAGCATAATTCGTAGCAATGGCGAGTTGCTCGATGATACGTTCGCGCGGCGCCGTAAAACAACTGTCCAGGTTTTCGATAAGGCCGTCTCGCCAATCGATGTAGTTTGAATAACTAAGATAGCCGGTGGCGAGCAGCCATGCGACCGGCGAAAATCGGCCTTGTTCGATCAGCAATTGGTCGACATGGTGCCGGATACTGCTGCGCATGTTTATTCTCTCGGAGCACCTGCCTGACGGCATGAGGCAATGAGTGCGTGCAGGTGTGATTCGCCGAGATTACGGGCAAGTGCGATATTGCGCCTAGGGATATTTTCCGGGTCCGGGTGGCGCTCGATGGCTTCGGCGATGCTGTCTTCGCGAAGCAGATGCAGGATGGGGTAGGGCGAGCGGTTCGTATAATTGGCCGGATCGTCGCTATCGCTGTCGGCAAAGCAGTAGTCGGGATGAAAGCTGGCCAGTTGATAAATACCGTCGTAGCCTTGCTCCGACAATAGTGTTTCGGCCAGGGAGAGAAAATCGAGATAATCGTTGAATTCGTGCAGCGAATGGGGGTAAATCAGCAGTGTTGTGTTTATGCTCAAGTCGGTATCTAAATGCCGGCATTCTTCGATCAAACGCTCAAGGCCGCTTGCGGTGTCGGCGCTTCGGCAAATACTGAAACGAACACCGTCTTGGCGAAACGGTTTAGCGGCGAAAGGGCATAAGTCGAGACCGATGACAATGGTTTCTAGCCATGCCCTTATTGCGTATTCTTCCGGGGCGACAGTCACTTCAACATCGGGGATTGTTTCGAAGTGATCCGTTTGCTTAGGTATGGCTGACACCGGCCGCAATTCTTTTTTCCCGTTCTTCGCTAGCTTTTTCGATTTTCGCAAAAACGCGCAAAATATCGGTGGCCGATACGATGCCGACGAGTTTATTGTTTTTGTCGACGACAGGGAGGGCGCCGACTTTATTTTCGGCCATGATGCTGGCGGCTTCTGACGCGTAGGTATCGGGATTAACGGTCAATACGCCTCGGCGCATGATGTGTTGAACTTTTTGCGGAACGACCTGCAAAACGGTTTTTCCTTCGACGGTTTCAACCGAGTTGGAGTTGCTTTTGGGTCCTAAGGCTTTGTATAAGTCTCGATCCGATACGATGCCGATGACTTTGCCTTTTTCAATGACGGGTAAATGACGAACTTTTTCATAATGCAGCAAGAAAAAGACACGATCGATCATGTCATGTTGTTCGACTGTGAATACTTGCGAAGTCATTAGATCTTCAACACGCATGCAGTTGCACTCCTAAAGATAATTGATAAACCGAGTAAGAATAGGGAAAATATCTGTTTTTTACAAGAGTTAATGTTTATTTTGATATAAAATGTCGTGTTTTGCGAGAGCGAATTAACAGCTAAAGTGTGTTTTTACTTAGGCGCGAATCCGACATATATTCAAATAACCAGATAAACTTGGAGTTTCATTATGCGCATTATTCTTTTGGGTAGTCCCGGTTCCGGCAAAGGAACGCAAGCCCAATTTATTACCGAAAAATATGATATCCCGCAAATCTCGACCGGAGATATGTTGCGGGCCGCTGTGCGCGAAGGTACGCCGTTGGGCGTCGAGGCTAAAAAAGTCATGGATGCGGGAGGCTTGGTTTCGGACGATATTATTTTAGGATTGATTAAAGAGAGAATTGCGCAGCCGGATTGCCAAAACGGTTTCTTGCTGGACGGTTTTCCTCGCACGATCGCGCAAGCCGAGGGTTTAGCTGCTATGGATATCGTGATTGACCATGTTATCGAGATTGTGGTCGAGGACGAGGAAATCGTTAAGCGAATGAGCGGTAGACGTGTGCATCCAGGCTCAGGTAGGACTTATCATGTCGCATTCAACCCGCCTAAAACGGCCGGTGTCGACGATGTAACCGGCGAACCATTAATTCAGCGAGATGACGACCAGGAAGACACCGTTCGTAAAAGGCTGAGCGTATATCATGAACAAACCAAGCCGTTGGTCGGTTACTATTCGGCATTGGGCGGCAAGACCCACTTTGCATCGATTGCCGGTGTCGGGTCGGTCGATGAGATTACGCAAAAGATTTTTGCCGTTTTAGGATAACGCGCTAGCGTCTATATCGACGCTTAACGCAAACTTTTACTTTCCGCTGACGCGGTAAATACAATGAGTAGCTATGTCAGGTAAAACTTTATACGACAAATTATGGGAAGATCACGTTGTCCATACCGAGGATGACGGTTCTTCATTGATCTATATCGACCGCCATTTAGTCCATGAGGTCACTTCTCCTCAAGCGTTCGAAGGGCTCCGTCTTGCCGGACGCAAGCCGTGGCGACAAGCGAGAAATTTGGCCGTTGCCGACCATAACGTGCCGACCACCGATCGCGACAAAGGCATTGCCGATCCGGTTTCAAGACTGCAGGTCGAAACCCTCGAAAAAAATTGTGCCGAATTCGGTATCACCGAGTTCGATATGTCCGATATTCGCCAAGGCATTGTGCATGTCGTAGGGCCCGAGCAAGGCGCGACATTGCCCGGCATGACCGTGGTCTGCGGCGATTCGCATACTTCGACACACGGCGCGTCCGGCGCGTTGGCATTCGGTATCGGCACGTCGGAAGTCGAGCATGTCTTGGCGACACAATGTTTGGTACAGAAAAAAGCCAAAAACATGCTGATTAAAGTAGATGGTGAAGTGCGGCCCGGCATCACTGCGAAAGATATCGTGTTGGCGATCATAGGCAAAATCGGTACCGCCGGCGGCAACGGTTATACGATCGAGTTTGCCGGATCCGCGATCCGCGCATTGTCGATGGAAGGCCGCATGACGGTATGCAACATGGCAATCGAAGCGGGAGCGCGTGCTGGTTTGATCGGGGTCGATGATGTCACGATCGATTATTACCGCGAACGACCGCTCTCACCGAAAGGAAACGACTGGTTCATGGCCGAGCGTATGTGGCAGCAGCTGCATTCCGACCCGGACGCAGTCTTCGATAAAGTTGTCGAGTTGAATGCCGCCGACATCAAGCCGCAAGTGACCTGGGGGACTTCGCCCGAATTGGTGGTGCCGGTCGATGCCAGCGTGCCCGATCCAGATCAAGAGATCGATGCAACCAAGCGAGAAAGCATGAAGCGCGCCCTGCAATACATGGATCTAAAACCCGGTGTGGCGATTACCGATATTAAACTCGATAAAGTATTCATCGGTTCCTGCACGAACTCGAGAATCGAAGACTTGAGGGCGGCTGCCGCAGTCGCGAAAGGTAAAAAGCTGGCTGCTAACATCCAATTGGCCATGGTCGTCCCGGGGTCGGGTCTGATCAAGCAGCAAGCCGAGTCCGAAGGCTTGGATAAAATTTTCATCGAAGCCGGATTCGAGTGGCGAGATCCGGGGTGCTCGATGTGCTTAGCGATGAACGCCGACCGTTTGGAGCCGGGAGAGCGCTGTGCGTCGACTTCTAACCGTAATTTCGAAGGGCGGCAAGGATATGGCGGACGCACGCATCTGGTCAGTCCGGCAATGGCGGCGGCTGCCGCGATTGCCGGACATTTCGTCGATGTCAGCACCGAAGCAAATCAAGGAGCGCAAGCATGAGAGCATTTACCAAAATAGACGCGTTGGTCGCACCGTTGGATCGAGCCAATGTTGATACCGATGCGATTATTCCGAAACAATTTCTAAAATCGATACGCCGGGCAGGGTTCGGACCGTTTCTGTTCGACGAATGGCGGTACAAGGATCATGGCGAGCCGGACATGGATTGCACAAATCGGCCGATTAACCCAGATTTTGTGCTGAATAAACCGGAGTACAAGGGCGCCGAACTACTGTTGACCCGCGAGAATTTCGGTTGCGGTTCGTCTCGCGAACATGCGCCTTGGGCGCTCGAAGATTTCGGCTTCAGAGCGATCATCGCGCCGAGTTTCGCCGATATCTTTTATAACAATTGTTTCAAGAACGGTATCTTGCCTATCGTGCTCGATGCCGGCATCGTCGATGAATTGTTCAATGAATTGACCGAAGGTTATCGGCTGACGGTTGACTTGGATTCGCAAAAGATCGTTACGCCTTCCGGCAGGGAAATTGTCTTTGAAGTCGATGCCAATCGGAAATTCAGGTTGTTGAACGGGCTTGACGATATCGCATTGACCTTGCAGCATGCCGATCAAATTCACGCATACGAGACGGAACGTGCGAAGCGAGCGCCTTGGTTGTTTGCATAGTATTAAATTAAATGGCTCCAGTCGGAGCGAAAAGCGTCTAATTTTCAGGTTGGCGTGGGTATCGGCGGTAGGCAGAGTATTCCTGCAAAATCGGTTTCACTCCCGCATCTAAAGAGTATGAGGAAGTTTTCAGCACTCCCAAAAATGGAAGTGCGGGGGTAAATAGGGGGCGGTTACTTTACAGGCGAGACGTCGTGAACCCGGCACCTAAAATTATTCAATATAGCTAGCCATATCCAATGGGTTATGGGGGTTAGGTGCCCGGTTCTCGCCATTTATGGCGCTTTGTATCTACCGTCAAGTCCCAAGGATGGGTTTCCCGCTCCTGAATTCCATCATCCTTTCTTGTAAGATCGGATTTCGCTAAGTTAGGAGTTGGATTTCTCGCCTGACTCAACCCGCACTCTTTAACAAAGGAGAGCGGTTTCTCGGTAAGAACGGGGTAAATACTCTGTTCCCTCAGCGCAAACAAAGAGGCTAAAGTCATGAATGAAATAGTAAGTATTCGAGATACTTTTTTGAAACTCACCGGTCGTCTTACCGATCAAATTCACAATAACGCCGCTTGGAATGCTCGGTTCGACCGGTTCGCACGCACCTGGTCTCAAGTGGCCGGTAAACCGATCGCATTCAATGCGGCATTATTGGTAATTTTGACCTGGGTGATTACCGGACCTTTATTCGGTTTTAGCGATACATGGCAACTAATCATTAATACTGCGACGACTATCGTAACGTTTTTAATGGTGTTCTTGATTCAGAACAGCCAAAATCGCGACACCGATGCGTTGCAAGTAAAATTGGACGAATTGATCCGCGCCGTTGAAGGAGCAAACAATGAGCTATTGGATTTGGAAGAAATCGGCGACGAAGAGTTGAGGTTACTCCGAAACCAATATTTAGCATTGGCTCGTATTTCAAGAAAGAAAACGGGAAAACAAAATCGCGAAGGAAATTCAGTCAAGAGTTAATTTGAGCGAGAGGCGCCGCATTTTGATTCAGCAATTTCCAGCTTGAGTGTTAGTGGCTGGATGAACTCATTCATGGGGGCTTGGCGGTAGCTCTTATGCCATATAAGGCTGCCGACATCCTCTCACCAAGCATGCTCCGCACCCTTTGGTTTTGATTTGCAAAGAGAGTAGTAAAGGATGTGTGTAGTGTAGAATGATGGGTTGTTTCGGCCGTATATATCCAAATTTATTCGGTTGTCGATAGTCACGAAACGATTCAAAATCCATAAACCGGGAGGAACTAGTGTTAATGCCGGTGTTTTCAGCGATATTCGCTAAGTTGTAAAACGGTAGTGTCCGTTTTGCGAATAGGTATGAAATCGATGGTCATCCGTTTATTCTCTCACTGCGTTGAGTTGAATAGTCCCCGTTTATCATGAAAATAGCGACATTAAGCGCTGTTTACCTGCAATTGTAAGCCCGAAAAAGTTCTTAAGTCTATCGCATGATTTATGTCTGCATTCTGAATAGCGAAAGCTATGGCGTTGATTTCCCCTTTTTCGAATAAAGGGCCAGGACGGGCGTTGCCGAATTTTTTAATGCGATGAGTATTAGCATCCCGAAGGTAGAGGATGCTGTGGTTTCTGTTTTAATGAAAAGGTAATTAAATATGACTAAATTATATAATGTTGCCGTGGTCGGTGCCACCGGTGCTGTTGGTGAAGCGATGATCTCGATCTTAGAAGAGCGAAATTTTCCGGTTGGTGAGGTTTATGCGTTGGCCAGTAGCCGCTCGGTTGGAAAACGCATTCCGTTCAAGGGCGGTTCGCTGAAGGTACAGGATTTAGCCGAGTTCGATTTTTCCAAAGTACAAATCGGCTTATTTTCACCCGGTGCTTCGGTTTCTGCAGAATACGCGCCTAAAGCCGCGGCGGCCGGTTGTATCGTGATCGACAATACTTCGCAATTTCGTTACGACGATGATATTCCATTAGTCGTGCCTGAAGTTAATCCCGAGAAGATCGCCGACTATAAAAATCGAGGCATCATTGCCAATCCGAATTGTTCGACGATTCAGCTGTTAGTTGCGTTGAAACCGATTTATGATGCGGTCGGTATCAGTCGAATCAATGTTTGTACTTATCAAGCGGTTTCCGGGACGGGTAAAGAAGCGATCGAGGAACTCAGTCTGCAAACCGCGCATTTATTGAACGGTAAACCGATTAAACCGAGCGTTTATCCAAAGCAAATCGCTTTCAATGTGTTGCCGCAAATCGATGTATTTACGGAAAATGGATATACCAAGGAAGAAATGAAAATGGTTTGGGAGACGCGGAAAATTATCGGTGACGAATCGATTCAAGTTAATCCTACCGCTGTGCGTGTGCCTGTTTTTTTCGGTCACTCCGAAGCTGTGCATATTGAAACGCGTCACAAAATAGATAGTAAGTCGGTGCGCGCGCTTCTTGAAAAAGCGCCCGGGGTGACAGTTCTCGACGAACATCGGGACGGAGGTTATCCGACGGCGGTAACAGAATCCTCCGGACATGATAGTGTTTTTGTCGGGCGTATTCGCGAAGATATCTCGCACCCGCTGGGAATCGACTTATGGGTTGTTGGTGATAATGTCAGAAAAGGCGCCGCTTTAAACAGTGTGCAAATTGCAGAAGAATTGGTAAAAAATTACATCTAGTCTAAGCTTAATCTCATATTTGACTGTTCCGGGTAATAGATTGTGGTATATGTGTATGAAGGAGAGCAATGTGCGCAAACTGACTAAATCCATAGCGCTTTTATCGTTGATGACCCCGACTAGTGTTCTTCCGTTGGGAGTTGGCGATATCACATTGCACTCGGCCCTTAATCAAAGCCTTGATGCAGAGATTGCATTGATGCTTTCGCCTGACGAAAATTCGGCCGACATTACCGTCAAGCTCGCGCCTCCCGATAAATTCGATGAGGCGGGACTACCGTGGAGCTATTTTCTTTCCAAAATTAAATTCAACCTGGTTACCGTGTCTAATAAGCGCGCGGTTATTAAACTCAGTTCGACTGAGGTACTCAAGGAGCCTTTTTTAGATTTTTTGATTGAGGTGAGCTGGCCGAAAGGGACGCTGTATCGTGAGTTCACCGTTTTGGTCGACCCGCCCGCAACTTATCAACAGCCTGTATTGCCGGTTCCTAGCGATTACGGTGTGACACCTGCCGAGCAAGAATATGCACGAGTCGTTGAGCGTCCGGTAGAACCTGCTGCTCCGCGTCGTGAAGAGGAACGCGTGCCTGCATCGGGCGTGTATGGACCGGTTGGCAGAAATGAAACGCTTTCGTCAATTGCCTCAAAAGTTAGGCCTTCTAACGATGTCTCGGTTGAACAGACCATGATAGCGCTCTTCGAGAATAATCCGAGCGCATTTTACAAAGATAATATCAATGCATTAATGGCGGGAGTACGGCTTAAGGTTCCGGAAAGAGAGGTCATACTGAAGCTTTCTCACCGGCAAGCAGTTGCGGAGTATGGTCGGCAAAATCAAGTGTGGAGAGGTCAGCTTGCGGTAGCAACGGAGGCGCCGGTTGACGAGGAAGTTATCGACTCCCAATTGAGACTCGTTGCCCCTGCTCAAGAAGATGTTGAAGAGTCCGAACGCGTTGTCAGCGGTGAAAGGGATGATAGCTTGTTGCAACCAGTCGATCCTGGCAAAGTCGACGGGGATGAGCCAAGCAGAGATGATGCGGAATTGCGTGCGCGATTGGAGAAGTTGGAGGAACAATTAACGGTGATGCAGCAAATGCTAGCTATAAAAGACGAACAGCTAGCCGCTTTGCAGCATAAAGAACCATCCGAAAAAGTTGTTGAGATGCCACCCTCTCCTGTTGTGACGCCTCCTGTAAAGGAAACCGCTCCGCCTTCCCGTCCGGTAGCAAAATCGCCGCAAGCTGTGGCGCAAGAGCCTGTAAGCGAACTTCTGGATTCCTTTTATTATGCGATAATAGCACTGCTCGGCGCCGGTTTGTTAGGTGGTTTAGGTTGGTTGTGGTTGAGGAAGCGCCAAACCGAAAAAGAAACCGATACGGATAGTATGTTCGCAGCATCATCACAGATTAGTCTGCCCAGCTCTGATGATGAGTTGAATTTATTGGCCACGGAAGATGAATCTGCCTATGATGTAGGTACCGTTGGTGAAAGTTCGTTCTTAAGCGAATTTACTCCTAGCGATTTTGACGCTTTCGACAGCGACCAGCATGAAGTCGACCCGATTTCCGAGGCTGATGTTTATTTGGCATATGGTCGTTATCAACAAGCCGAAGGGCTAATTCGACAAGCGATTGCCGAACACCCTGAGAATGACGATTACAAATTGAAACTGTTAGAGATTTTTTACGCGAACGAAAACAAGGATGGTTTCGAAAGTTATGCTAATGAACTGAAGCAAGCCGGAAAAAACGAAAATATCGATTTTTGGGCAAAAGTTACTGAGATGGCTAGTGAAATTAGTCCGGGATCGGTTTTATTCACGGACGATATTGACACGGGGGACGAGGATGACTCGACGATTAACAAAGATTCTAAGGAAGTCGATCCCGCTCATTCGACTGATATAACTGAGGACAATCGTTTCGATTTCGATCTGCCTGAGTTCGATGAGCTTGAGTCTGAAACAGAACAATCGCCTTTAAAAGATGAAGAATTGGAAGCTGAAAAGTCGGATAACAGCCTCGATTTCGATTTGGAGGGTTTTGATTTTTCGGTGCCCGAGCCGGAGGATCGCTCATCTGAGGCTTCAAAACAGCAAACATCGGAGCAGAATCGGCAGTACGATAATCAGATCGAGTTTGATTTGAGTCCGGAAGCAGAAGCACCTGCAGAGAAAGAAACGGATGCCTTGGGTTCTGAAGAATTTGAATCGTTCGATTTTGAAACCTTCGATGCCGATACGGAGAAAAAGACTGATGCTGCTGATTCTTCTGCGATGGATGAATTCGACATCACTTTCGACGAAAATGAAACTATGGCCGAAGACGTATCCGGTGTGACCGAAGAGGAAAAGGGTGATATCAGTTTTGATTTTAATTTCGACTTCGATTTGGATTCGACACCTAAGAAAGGGAATGATGATAGTTTTCCGGACGATCTTGATTTAGGGGTTTCCGATCTGACCGATATGGATGAATTCGAAACCAAAATCGATCTTGCCAGAGCTTATATCGATATGGGAGATAGTGATGCCGCTAAGGATATCGCACAGGAAGTATTGGATAAGGGAAGTTCGGAACAAAAAAAGATCGCTCAATCGATTCTCGATGAATTGAAATAAAAAAGGCCCGTTATCGGGCCTTTTTTATAGGTTATGTTCGCGTTAATAGTTGAAATCGCTTAAAAATTCAGAGCCAGCTTGAAATAGGTCTCTGAATAACTTTCCTTGGTCAATATCGAGCCGATGATTGAAGCAGGGTTCGGCTGCTCGATTAACAGGTGTCGGCGGCAGGGCAGATTTTTGCTCCTGCAAAATCTGCATTCACGCCATCCTTGGCGCTTGCAGATTTTTGCTCCTCGGCAATTGCGCCTGCATTGCCCTAATACACGCCATCCTTGGCAATCAGTCGTTGCCGTCAAGCTTACATGGAGGTATTTACCCAGCACCTAAATTATCTATGTAATCAATCATGGCCAATAGGCTATGGAATTTAGGTATTGGTTTGCGGCGTCCTGTTAAGCGAGTAACCGTGCATAGTGTATTGGAAGGTCATTATTGACTATTTTCTAAATGTCTTTTTTATTCGGTTTTCGGTCGTTCGATTATTTCAATGGCATTACCGTCAAAATCCCGGCAAAACAATGCTTGGCGTCCGGAAATGCTCAATGTATACCGAAAGCCGCTGTTATCGAGGGCTTCCTTGACAGGAGATAGGTCCGAACATGTTAATGCGACATGGCGATCTCTTCCTCCGTGGACTGGCCGACCAGAAGTTGGGTCGGGATTCTCCAGTTCCAATAAATGAATTTGTTGTTCGCCAAGCTGAAGCCAAGCGCCCGGGAATGGAAGGTTCGGCCGTTCTGTTTGTTGAAGTCCTAATATATCCCGGTAAAAATACAAGGACTTTTCGGTATCGGAGACGATAAGACTAATATGGTGTATGGCAAGGTTAAATTTGGACATAGTATTCTTGTATTGGTTGTTATTGATTCGATTATACTTCGCTCGGCTGTATTGTTGGAGTTTATATGCCTATCGTAGATCAATAGTTGCCATCGAAGAGGGAATCAAAGGGCGCCGCGTTGTGAACCCAGCATCTAAATTATCCGAGATAGCTAACCACAGTCAATGAATAATGGAATTTAGATGCTGGGGTTACGGCGTTCTGTCAAGCGAGTTACCAAAACCGCTACAAATCTCATAGCTCCAGGAAGTTATTTTTCACGAAATCTTAATGCTAGGTGAGGACCGAGTACCTCGGAGCCTTTTTAGTCACAGCTGAAATTTGAAGCGCGAAAGGTATAAACTGTCGAAATCAGGTTTATAAACGTTAGAGGCGCGTCTCTGTTTTTCAGGCGCTATTTTTATCCGACAATTCCTCGATAAGTTCGGTTTTTTTTGTAATGAATTGTTGAATCAAAGCTTGTAATTTATCGAAATGCCGGTCTGTTTCGAGGAAGTCTTTCGAAATTAAATTTTGTTCTAATGTTAAGGCCTGTTGACGGATATCCGTTAAACCGCAGAAACTGACCGAACCGTGCAGCTTATGGGTAATAGATAAGGCTTGTTGCCATTGTCGATGGCGTAGTGCTTTTTGAATTGAGTCAAGTTGTTGAGGAAGCTCCTCGTATAGTTTGTTTAAGATGGTTAATGCCAAGTCTCGGTCGTAAGCGGTTTTAGCCAGGAGTTGCTGCGCATAACCGGCCTGCTTTGGAGAGTCGCTTAAAGCCTCACGAGGTTCGGTGGGGCGCCAGAGGGCGACGATTTCCTCTAGTTGCTCGGATAAAATCGGTTTAATAAGACATTCGTCGAAGCCAAGGGCGATGATGTCTTTGCGTTGGTTTGGTAAAGCATGCGCCGTTACGGCGATAACGGGAGTATCCCTATTCGGATTTTCGGTATGTCGGAGGGTTTCAATTAATTCAAAGCCGTTATGGCCCGGCATTTGTAGGTCTAAAAAAACCAGGTTAAATTGTTTGCTCTTTAGATAATTCAAAGCTTCTATTCCATCTTCTGTCGCGGTAATTTGATCGCAATGATCTTGCAATTGATTGACGAACAGTAAGCGGTTAATGGAATTGTCGTCGGCGATTAATATTGAAAATTTACGGGGCGATAGGGAAGGTTTCTTTTGATCGCCAGGATTCGTCATATCCAATGGATGGTTACGAGTGGTGGTTGGGCCGGAGGCTTCGTTATCGTTGGGGCTGTTCTGTTTAAGGCGCCGGTAAGCCGCTAGGGCGACTAATCCTGCAGCTAAAACCGAGACAAAACCGATGAGAGCGCTGATCTTGATCCGTTTAAGCAATGGTGTCATCGAGATTTCTTGGGCCGGTTCAATGAATGCTTGTTGCGCCTGACTGTTCCGTATCGCTTGATATTCTGCTAACAGCACACCGGTTTGTGCGAGGTTGCTCATCAGCGTCGGTAAAAGCGCTATGATGAGGAGGTGTTTTAGTAAGAAGGATTTTTTCACTGCGGGAAGGCCAAGAGTAAAAATAAATTTGCGTATTTTAGTAAATGCTAATATTCTTTGGGTAACGCTGGTTCCAAACATTTATGTTTTCATTGTTGAATGTTTGCGTTTGAATGATGACGATCCTAACCCGGTTTTAATCAATGTAGTGTCGTAATATTTGTTGTTTTTTGTTTTTCAATATTTTATGAACGACAAATGTTAAGTAGGGTTAAGTTTCGTTCCAAGCCGGTGTATCTTTGAATCGGCACAATGAGGTGCCGACATTTTCAGTGACATGCGGTTATTGAAAATGTTATTGATTGGGAATTTGTTTTCCAAGTCCAAAAACGGAAACGTCAACGTTTTCTGAATTAAACCAAATCGATCGAAATGTATAACTTTGCAAGGTCATGTTTTCGGCTTTTATGACAATGTTATTTTGTTCGCGAGCAAGGCGCCAAAACAGGCGATAAGCTATGCAATTGTTTTCGCAAAGCTTCCGCTCCTGCTACGCCCCTTGCCTACATTTATGTAGGTAACGCAGCAGCTACCGGGCAAAAGATCGTGTCAGCTTACCAGCAAATGTGGTCGTGCGAAGTCTTCAACAAGAATAATAGTGCATTTTGATTCATCACGAGGAGAAATTTATGGCTAGAATTGTAATATTAGGTGCCGGTATCGGTGGTGTTCCGATGGCCTATGAAATGAAAGAGTTGGTTAAAAATAATCACACAGTCACCGTGATATCCGATTCTCCGACGTTCCATTTCGTACCTTCGAATCCTTGGGTGCCGCCGAAATGGCGTAAACCGGAAGATCTGAAAATCGAATTAGCTCCGATTATGCAGAAAAAAGGGATCGAATTCATTCAAAAAGCGGCCGTGAAGGTCGATCCTCCCAACAATCAAATTCATTTAAACGACGGTACTGCGGTCGATTACGATTATTTAGTGATTGCAACAGGACCCCGCCTTGCCTTCGATGAGGTGCCGGGACTAGGTCCGGAAGGTTATACGACTTCGGTTTGTCATGTCGATCATGCAGCCGTGGCTGCTCAGGATTGGGATAAGTTTATGGAAGACCCAGGCCCGATCATCGTCGGCGCTGTGCAGGGCGCATCTTGTTTCGGTCCCGCTTATGAATATTTGATGATCCTAGAGACCGAGCTGCGTAAACGCAAAATACGCGACAAGGTGCCGATGACTTTCGTTACATCGGAACCCTACATCGGACATTTAGGCTTAGGTGGTGTCGGTGACACCAAAAGCATGTTAGAAAGCGTTTTAAGAGATAGAACGGTCAAGTGGGTGACTAACGCGAAAGTTGATCGTATCGAACAAGGCATGATGTATGTGACAGAAGTCGATGACGACGGCAACGAGAAGAAAAAGCATGAATTGCCATTCAAGCATTCCATGATGTTACCGGCGTTTACCGGGGTTGATGCGGTGCGTAATTGTGGCGTCGAAGGCTTGATGAATCCGCGGGGCTTTGTCGTCGTCGATGAATATCAGCGCAATCCGACTTTTAAAAATATTTACTCGGTCGGTGTTTGTGTGGCGATTCCACCGGTTGAAAAAACACCGGTCGCCACAGGTACTCCTAAAACCGGTTACATGATCGAGTCTATGGTAACGGCGACCGCGCATAATATCCGTGATGAATTGGCCGGAAAAGAGCCCTCCGACAAGCCGAGTCTGAGTGCATTGTGTCTGGCCGATTTGGGCGATACCGGAGTTGCATTTCTGGCGGTGCCGCAAATACCGCCGAGAAATACGACCTGGTCGAAAAAAGGGAAATGGGTTCACCTGTCCAAAATCATATTCGAGAAATATTTCATGCGCAAAGTCAGAAAGGGCATCAGCGAGCCGTTTTATGAAAAAATGATGCTGAAGTTTATGGGTGTTGTACGTCTTAAATAAAGCTATGCGTCTTAAATCACGAGGAGACAAATCATGAGTATCGATCGTTTAGTGATGGCATTTGCCGGCAGTTTTATATTGCTAAGTCTGCTTTTGGCGCATTTTCATTCACCGAACTGGTTATGGTTTACCGCATTTGTCGGTGTGAATTTATTTCAAGCGTCGTTTACCGGTTTTTGCCCGTTGGCGATGGTATTGAAAAAATTCGGCGTGAAATCGGGGTGTGCGTTTTAAGAACGAGGATTCAGCATGCCAGGGAGGGCGGTATACCCTTTTATACACACGCTCGTTTTTGGCGTGTTGTCAATGAAGGGCAAGTCAGACGATGCTCTTTCAGTGTTAGATTTTCAATGTAAGTGATTGATATATTAATTCGAAAGGATTTTGTGTAAAAAGTAGTCAATTTACAAAAGTTGTAACAAATATGCGGCTTTAAGAAACAAGTCATCAAGTTGCTCACAGACTTATCCACAGCTTCTGTGAGTAACTTTTCAAGAGGTTATTTCTTGTTGAGAAAAAATCCGACCAACGCCTCTGCGCTTCCTTAAGGCTATGTGTACGGTAATAGTTGAAAACACCCACCAGCACTTATAAATCCAAAGTGAATTGTAGTGTTCGTTGCGCGAACCGAAGTTTGAAGAGCGAAAAGTATAGTACCTATCTCGAAATTCTATTTATACCCATCGGATATCAAAATTCGGCACCGGGGTGCCCGTCAAAGGACGCCGTGAACCCAGCACCTAAATCCAGCACCTAAATTCCATAGGTCTTTGGCAATGAATCAAAATCATGGCTTATTTAGGTGCTGGATGAATTATCTAAGACTATTAACCATAGCCAATGGGCTATGGAATTTAGGTGCTGGGTGAATACATCCATGCTGATCCCTCACCTAGCGTTAGGTGAGGGATCGGATACCCCGGCGCTTCCTCAAGCACTACCGAAATTTGAAGTGTGAAAGATATAAGAAATCGTTGGCGTTATAACCGGGCTATAAACGCTTTTAATAGTTTGGCGGTATCGGCCATTCCTTTGTGTAGATTTTGTTCGATTTCAGTCATAGTGATTTCGCCTTCTGTTTTTCCTGCCGCCCAATTTGCGACGACCGCAAGCGCTGCGTAGTCAATGTGTTGCTCTCTGGCTAGAGCGGCTTCCGGCATGCCGGTCATGCCGACTAAGTCGCAGCCGTCACGTTCCATACGTTGGATTTCAGCGGCGGTTTCAAGTCGTGGGCCTTGTGTGCAGCCGTATGTGCCAGTTGGCGTAACAGAAATCTTTGCACTTTCTGCAGCAGAGATCAGTTTTTCCCGTAGTTCTGTCGAATAAGGGCTAGTGAAGTCGATATGCGTGACTTCTTCGAGATCTTCTTCAAAAAAAGTGTGCTTACGTCCATAGCTATAGTCAATGATTTGATCGGGAACCGCGATATGAGCGGGAGCCATTTTTGACGTAATACCTCCAACCGCGGCCACGGCGACTATTTTTTGGACGCCAATCTCTTTGAGTCCCCAAATATTTGCGCGGTAATTGATTTTATGAGGCGGGATTGTATGCGGGTCGCCATGCCTGGCTAGAAAGACGACGGTTTTTTCATCAATCTCGCCGATGACGTAATCGGCCGAAGGTATGCCGAAAGGCGTTTCGATATATTTTCGTTCGATGATTTTCAAGCCTTCAAGACGAGTCAATCCGGTTCCGCCGATGATTGCTAACTGTGTCATAGTCATTGTCCTAGTCGATTAAGTTATCCTGACAAGCGTAAATACCCGGCATGTTGCGTAGATAGCCTTTGTAATCCATCCCATAGCCAAACAAGTAGCGATCTTCGACCGAGAGTCCGACAAAATCGGCTTGGACCGGTTTTTCGCGGTCTAAAACCTTATCTACCAATACCGCGCTGTAGACCGAAGTCGCGCCTTCCGATAAACAATATCGGTAGATCGCCTCCAACGTGATGCCTTCGTCTAAAATGTCGTCGACGATTAGAACCGTTCTGCCTTGCAGCGGTGTTCTCGGTTTTAAGACCCATTCAACAGTACTGCCGGATGTTTGGTTTTGATAGCGACTGGCATTTATCGCGTCGACGGTCAAGGGAATGGTCAAACGAGTCAGGAGTTCGCCGCCGATGACCAAGCCGCCGTTCATGACGCATAGAAAAATAGGATTTCTATCCGCCAGAAGTAGGTTGATTTTATGAGCCATGGTGTCAATAGCCGCGTCGACTTCCTGCTTGTTGTGTAGTAGGTCGGCGGTTGATTGGACGTGGTCGATTTCTTCAAGCATATTCATTGGAAAGTTGTGCGATTTGTTGTGATATTAGTTGCCATTGGCTAGATGCTTGGAGAATTGCTCTGGTCATTTTGGGTTTGCCGCGCATCGCATCAAGTCGTTGTGCTCTGAGTGGATCGCTCTTGATCGGTACGCTGTCGAGCACTTGTTCGGCCGCTTTGGGATTGTTGCAAACTAATAGCATGTCGCAACCGGCATGTTGAGCCAATTTCGCGCGTTCGGAAAAATCGCCGGCCATCGCGGCACCTTCCATGTTTAGGTCGTCGCTAAATATGGCACCGTTGAAATTAAGTTCGCGCCGTAAGATGTTTTGCAGCCATTTTTCGGAGAATCCGGCCGGCATGTTGTCTACGGCAGGGTAGACGACATGCGCGGGCATGACGGCTTCCAAACCTTGTTCGATTAATAATTTAAACGGAACTAAGTCCTTGGCTCGGATTTCGTTTAGTTCCCGTTCGTCGATCGGTAATGCCATATGCGAATCGGCGGCTACCGCGCCGTGTCCAGGGAAATGCTTGCCCGTTGCGGCCATGCCGGCCGATCGCATGCCTTTGCGAAAGCTGGCCGCTAATTGGGCTGTGAGTTGTGGATCGGGCGAGAACGATCGGTCGCCGATGACTTCGCTGATGCCGCAATCGACATCAAGTACGGGAGCGAAGCTAAAATCAATGCCGACGGACAGCATTTCTGATGCCATCAGCCAACCAGCCGCTTCGGCGAGTTCGGGCCGTTCACGATAACAGTTGGCCGGCGGTAAGCGCGTAAAGCCTTGCTTGAATCGTTGTACGCGCCCGCCTTCCTGGTCGATAGCGATGAGTATAGGGCCTTTGCGGGCGTTGCGAATGCTGTCGATCAAAGCGATAAGTTGTTCGGGTGATTCGTAATTGCGGGAAAAAAGAATCACCGCGCCGGTGTTGGGGTGATAGATCTTTTCTTGCTCATGAGTAGTTAAAGTCAAGCCTTCAACATCGATCATGATGGGGCCGATTGCGGAATTAGTGGTCATATTTCCGAGTTAACATTGTTAATTAAATGAGTAAAACTGGCTTATACTTAAGCGATTATTGTTTAATCAGGAGTTAAGCGTGCGTTTTTTGTTGCTATTTTTAGGGTTGATTTTTTCCGGTTGGGTTTTGGCCCAGGATGCCGCCGACGATGCACAGCCGGCCATAGAATATTTGGAAATGTCGCCTAAGTTTACCGTGAATTTGGACGTACCTCGAAAATATTTATTGATCAATGTGCAATTGATGGTAGAGGGTAAGGATAATATGGAAAAAATAAAAAAACATTTGCCGGCGCTAAGGCACGAATTGATTATGTTATATAGCGGTCGGAATGCCAACGAATTGGGAACCAAGGAGCAAAGGGAAGCCTTGCGCCTGGAAAGTGTCGAAGCCGTTAGGAATGCGCTCAATAAATATGATAATAGCGACGGCCTTAGAGATGTGTTTTTTTCCGAGTTTTTGGTTAATTAGTTTAGAGCTCCCTTGTTAAAAGGTCGTCAAATGTGGATTTAATCTTTGGAAGCAGCTCTTCCAGTTGGTGTTCCGTGTAAGGAACGGCGTCGAATTTCCCCCAGACCGGGGCCGGCCATGCTTTATCCAAGCGATAGCGCACAATGTGATGGATATGCAGTTGTGGTACCAGATTGCCGATTGCGGCCACATTCATTTTGTCGGCTTTGAAAAGCCCGGCTAGTCGTTCTGCTAGTTGGCACGACTCCTCTTGTAATAACGAGCGATCAGTAGGCGCCAATTGATAAATTTCACGGATATCGCCAATTTCAGGAACTAAAATGAACCAAGGGAATTGGCTGTCGTTCATTAGCAGTAGTTGGCATAATTCCAAGCGTCCGAGCCGGATGCAATCTTTTTGTAGTTGTGGATGTAACTGAAAGGTCATAAGATTAGACTTGAAATAAAAGTATAAAACGATGTATGTTGACTTGCTATTCTAACTATAACTATAAGAAAAGGATAAGATTATGTCGGCGCAGTTATTTTCAAGCCAAGAGCGGGTAAGCGATGATCGGCTTAAAGTTTCTTTTCGGTTTATATTAGGCTTCTATGCAATTATCCCTATTTGTTTATTAGTGGAATGGTTCGATATTCTACTTTGGCAAGGTAGTTTGCGAGAGATGTTGCCGAGCCGTCCGGAGCATTTCCTGTTATTCCAGTTGTTGTTCGGAACACCGCATATCATTGCCAGCGCGTTGATTTTGACCACTAATCGCGAATACTTCGGGTATTACCGACACCGAATCATGATGATGACGTTGGTGCTTGCGGTATTTTTCGGTATCGGCGGTCTATTTATTCCTTATCGCGTATTTTATATTATGGTTGCGGCTTGGACGGTCTACCATGTACTTAAGCAGCAGCACGGTATTGCGCGAGGCGTTTGTAAGCTTCCGACATGGCCTTATCGTTTGTTGTTGGGATTGAGTGTTGCCGCCGGTTTATTGATTTATCTCGGTATTTTTCTCAAGAATAGCTTGGAGCCTGAGCAAGCTGATTGGCTTAGTCATATCGCCGGTACCTTAACTTTAGCTCTTTTATTGGCTACTATTTTGTGTCAGCGCTATGTAACGACAGGGCTCGGCAAGCTGTTTCTTTGGGCGAATACCATGCTTATAGTGAGCACTTACTATTTGTTCGTTCAGCAATACTTTTTTCTGGCGATTTTGGTGCCTCGATTGGTTCATGATGCGACGGCTTATTCTTTTTATGTGACCCACGATTATAATCGTCATGGTAGGCAAGCCCGAAACTTTATCTATCGTTGGGCGCAAGTATGCAATATACCTGTGCTTTTGGTCTTACCTCTGTTGTCTTTTGGGGCAGCTCTCCTTCTGCATCAATACGGAGACGCCGCTGTTGAGTTCCTGACCGAGTTCTTATTCGGCGTGGAAATTCGTAAAGCGGTCAGTTTAGGTGTGATCGGCTATTTAGCGTTGTTGCATTACTATACCGAGGCGTTTACCTGGAAGAACGATTCGCCTTACCGAAAGTTTATTGCTTTTTCAAAATGATGGACTCGGCTAATTCGACTTGTACCCTTATATGCCAATCGTAGATCAAAATTCGGCACCCGGGTGGCTGTCAAAGGCGCAGCACTCAAATTATCCAAGACAATTAACCATGACCAATGAGCTATGGAATTTAGGTGCAGGTTTTACGGCGGTCCTCGATAGACACACTCTATAGCGATCATGAAGGCCCGGCCATCGCCCCGGCAAATGAAAGTTCTCTGGTGGCGGAGGGTGCGGTCACTCGCCCGACAGGACGCCGTAAACCCAGCACCTCAATTCCATGGCCTATTGACCATGATTGATTACATAGATAATTTAGGTGCTGGGTAAATACATCCATGTAGGCTCGACGGCGGCTCGAGCGCCAAGGATGGCGCCAATGCAGATTTTGCAGGAGCAAAAATCTGCCCTGCCGCCGACACCTGTCGATCGAGCAACCGCACCCTCTCCGGAACCGGCATTTTCTCTGTCGAGCGCCGTATATCGAAAAATTAGATAAAGAGCTAAAATCTACGACCTTCACATTACTAAAATGATGTCGCTCGATTTTTCATTACGAAAGGAGTAGGTTCATTTTATGGTTTGTTCCGCCGGTTGACTGATCAAGATATGGGACTAATCTTTCAGCGTAAACCCGACTTTAATAGTGACTTGCCAGTGCGCCACTTTGCCTTGGTCGATATGGCCGCGGGTTTCGACGACTTCCAGCCAGCGCAAATCGTGCAACGTATTAGCCGCTTTTGCGACGGCCTTTTCGATGGCGTCTTGAATGCTGACGGATGATGAGCCGGTCAATTCGATTTTTTTGTAAATATGGTCAGACATGGTGTGTTCCTCGCTGTTGATAAAGGTGGTCTAATTCTTTTAGCCTTTGCGGCGTTCCGATATCCATCCAGAAACCGTTAAATATTTCCCCCGACACCCTATTTAGACGCATGGCTTCGCGTAAAATCGGTGCAAGTTTGAGGGTGCCTTGTCGGCTCTCGGCAAATAAATCCGGATGATAAAGCCCAATACCGCTGAAAGTATATTTTTCGGCAACACTATCGCTTAATAGATCGCCGTTAAATCCGAAATCGCCTGATGGGTGATGTTCGGGGTTGTTGACTAAAACCAAATGCGCAAGATCGATTTCGCGTTGTTTGAGCGTTTTAAATGGAAAATTCGTTGCGATATCGCCGTTTACGACCAGAAAGGGTTTGTTATCCAGCAAAGGCAAAGCGCGGATAATGCCTCCGGCTGTTTCCAGTGGTGTTTCGCCCTCGTCCGAATAAGCGATGCTCACGCCAAATCGGCGGCCATCGCCCAGGTAGTCGATGATTTGGCTTCCCAGATGCGCCACATTGATTACAATATCGCTAAAACCCGCATCGCGCAAATTCTCCAGCAAATGCACGATAAGCGGTTCACCGCCTACCATCAATAAAGGTTTAGGCTGGCGGTTGGTTAAAGGGCGCATTCTTTCGCCGCGGCCCGCGGCCAGAAGCATCGCTTTCATGTTTTTCTCCTGAAAGCCGGCAGAATTTGCCGGTTTAGAAAGCCTGCAAATTCCGATAGCTCGGGATAGTGGATGCTGGTTTCGATAACATAATTTATTGTTCGAGGGATATCATTAAGATAAGCGGACTTTCCGTCTCGTAAGTGTAATCTCGCGAAAATGCCGATAGCTTTTAAGTGACGCTGTAAACCCATCAGGTCGAACCAACGTTTGAATTGCGCTTGACTGCAGTCGATCGTTCCCTGTTGAAGAAGGCGCTGAAAATAACCGTTTCTCCAAAGATCGATTTGCGCTTTCGGCCAACTGATATAGCAATCTTTCAGCAGCGATACCAAATCGTAGGTGATCGGGCCTATTACCGCATCTTGGAAATCGATTATTCCAGGTTTGTCGTCGCCAAGGTCCATTAGGTTGCGTGAATGATAGTCACGATGTACGAAGGTTAAGGGTTGTTCTAAGGCTGAAGTAATCAGAAATTCATTGACATCGGTTCCGAGCGGTTCGGGGATGGGGGTGTTCAGGAAGCGCGAAGTAAACCATTCCTCGAAAATGCCTAGTTCCCGAATTAGCAGCGATCGATCGTAATGAGGAATTTCGAGGTTATTGATCGCAATTAGTGTTTGTTGTTGAAACAAACTGTCGAGGGCGTATTGATACAGGCGTTCTGCGTTCGATGGCTTAAGACAGTCCAAATAGCAAACTTTACCGAAGTCTTCGAGTAATAAAAAGCCGTGTGTGAGGTTCGATTGAAAAATTGTCGGCACATGAATACCGGGAACGGATAAAAGCTTGGCGACCTTGATAAACGCCTCTAGATTTTCTTTGTCGGGTGGCGCGTCCATGACAATGTAAGTCGTTCCTTGCGAGTATATTCTGAAATAGCGGCGAAAACTGGCATCACTCGATGCCGGTTCAAAACGGTCAATGGCTAGCGACAGATCGTTCGATAGCCAATCGAGCATTAAAGCGGCTCGAGGGTCTTCGTTGGTCATAGTGGAATGGGATTCTTTAAGTTATATTGCTGGAGTAAATTGAGGTAGAATGTCCGTTCGGCATTTTATTCTATTTAAGCCTAATCAAGCCATACTTACTCCCATACTTACCTATGCACTGCCGCATCATTTTATTGTTTTTCTTAATGGTTAGCTCGACTTGTTCTCAGGCGAATGAGCCGGCGTGGGATTGTGAACAAAACGGCAGCGGAGAATGGGTTTGCGGGGCCGATGTGCCGATTGTTGAAAGCTCAAAGTCTGTTACGGTTTCGGAGAGCACTGAGGCAGCAGGCAGTTCTGTCGTTACGCAAAAAAACGTTCCTAGTCTCGACAAGGTTGCGAAAAATCCACTGGAAGCGAATAAGCAAAATCAGCCGCAGCAGGAGATTGTTCAGTTAGAGCCGCCGCGCAAAATCGCAAGAGCCGCAGGATGGGATTGCGCTGCCGGAGAAGGAGATGAAACCTGGAATTGTAGTCTGACCGGTACCGATCCGAAAGGCAAGCCGCGTGTGATGCCGGATGAGCGGCGTAGCTTCAGCTTATTGTCGCCTGCTTTCGATCATGAGCAGGAACTGAATTTCGATATTATGCATTCGCAATTGCCTTACGATCCTTGGGAAAACTGCACAACATCATTAGGCGCTCCGCCTGGATTTTTATCGACCAAAGATCTACGGGACGAGACGCCGATGGATATTCGGGCCGATTATTCGGAAATTTTCGATAATGAAATTACCGGTTTTTTCGGTAATGTCGATATTGTTCGGGCCGATCAGCGTATGGCCGCGGATACCATGCATTACGATACCATATCACAAACTCTCGATGCGCAAGGACACGTTTATTACAGCGAAGATGCGCTGTCTTTATACAGCGACACGATGATGTTGAAACTGGCAAGCGATGAGGCCCGGTTGCGTAATACTTTGTTCATTTCGCCGACGACGCCGCTGAGAGGCAGCGCGCGAACTGTCTACCGAGATAGCAAGGTTTTGTCACGTTACAATGAAGTCGCCTTCACAAGCTGTAAGCCCGGCAATACCGATTGGGTTTTGCATGCATCGGACTTAAAGCTGAACAAGGAAAGCGGCGAAGGTTCGGCTAAACATGCTTGGCTCGAGTTTAAGGGTGTTCCGATTATTTATACGCCTTATATCAGTTTTCCACTCGATGATCGTCGCAAGTCCGGATTTTTAGCGCCGAATTTATCCGTCAATGATAGAAACGGCTACGATATCGCGCTGCCTTATTATTGGAATATCGCACCTAATTATGACTTGACCTTTCGTCCTAGATACATGACAAATAGAGGCATGCAGTGGGGCGGCGACTTTAGGCATTTGTCCGAAATGACCAATAGCCGCTTACAATTTGAAGTGTTGCCGGATGATCAAATACGCAATAAAACGCGATATCTCGCCGGTATTCAAAATACCACGACATTTTTGCCGAATTTGATTTCGACGATCGATGCGAATTATGTCTCCGACGACGATTATTTCGACGATATGGGCAATAGTATTACGATTAACGATACTCGTTTTTTAAGAAGCCATGCCGACATTCGTTATAGCATGCCGGGCGTATCGTTCTTTTCGCAGCTTGAAAGCTATCAGACGACGGATAGAACCATTCCTAAAGAGAATCAACCCTATCGTCGACTGCCTCAAGCGAGGTTGGATTTAAATCATTCATTCGATTTCATGCCTTTAGATGTTTCCATGGGGTCGGAATATGTTTATTTTCAACAAGACCAGCGCGTTAGCGGTCAGCGTTTCAATATAGAGCCGGCTGTCGCCGTTCCGCTAGAAGTGGCAGGTGTTTATTTAACACCAAAATTGTCACTCAAACACACTCAATATATGCTGGAAAATCAGGAGGCAGGCAAACCCGATAGCATTACCCGTACCTTACCGATATTTTCGGCCGATACCGGGTTTACGCTGGAACGGGAATTCGGCGCAGGCGAATCGTCTTATGTTCACACGATTGAGCCGCGTTTGTTTTATCTCTATATTCCCTATAAAGATCAGCGTGATATTCCGTTATTCGATACCGGAGAATACGACTATAACTTCTATAGTATATTCCGGGAAAACCGTTTCAGCGGCTCCGACAGAGTTCAGGATGCCAATCAAGTGACGGCCGCTTTGACCAATCGAATCCTCGATCCGCGAACGGGTCGTGAAAACATGAGGCTTAGCATCGGCGAAATTTTTTATTTCCGCGATAGGCTAGTGGAACTGGATAATATTGATCCTAGAACTGGCCTCCCAAGAGATCGCAATGATGCCGGTAATCCGCTTTTAGTCAACCAACAATCGACGACCAATAGTTTCGCTAATTTGATTGCCGAATTCAGTGCGCAATTGACCGAGCATTTGTCGCTGAGGACAACCGGGCAGTGGGATCATGCACAAAACGACCTAACCCGAGGCGAGGTGGTGTTGCGTTATACGAACAGGCCTGAGCAGTTGGTTAATTTAGGCTATCGTTTTCGCCAGGATTTAACGGAAGTGGCGGACTTCTCTTTTCGCTGGCCGATCTATGATAATTGGTATGCGGTTGGGCGATGGCAGTATTCAATGTTGTTTGATAGAACGGTGGAAAGCTTCGCTGGTTTTGAAAAAGAAAGTTGCTGCTGGCGTTTTAGAATCATTGGGCGGCGTTATATTAATAGTATTAATGTGTTTGCCGGCCAAGAGCCTACCGGTGAAGCGCAAACCGGCGTATTTGTTCAGTTGGAATTGAAAGGCTTAACGGCATTCGGCGACAGGCTGGATGAATTTTTCGAACGAAATATCTACGGCTATGTCAGACCGCAATAAATTGACTGATTGTTTACTATGAAAAAGCATTTTATCAGCGGCGTTTTGATCGCAGTAATCAGTATTTCCGTCCCGGTTTTTTCGCAGACACTGGATCGTATCGTTGCAATTGTCGAAGATGATGTGATTCTCGATGGCGAGTTGCAAGCGGAAGTCGATGTCATCGCGCAACGCATCAAAGCCAGTAACGCGGTAGTGCCGCCGTCGTATATTTTGCGCAAGCAAGTGCTTGAAAAATTGATTATCGAAAAGCTGCAGCGGCAGCTGGCAGAAAGGTCCGGCATCGCCTTGAATGATGAAATGTTGGCTAGTGCCGCGGCAGACATCGCGCGCAGAAATAATATGACGCCGGCAGAATTTCGTGTCGAACTGGAAAAACAGTCGATTTCTTATCGCAGTTTTTTGGAAAACCTGCGTAACGAAGTCATCATTAATCAGTTGCGGGGCAGAGAAATCGGCAGTCGCGTTAATGTTAGCGATCGGGAAGTCGAGCATTTTCTCGAAACCGAAAGTAAACTCGGCGGCGAAGCCACTCAATACCATTTAGGGCATATTCTGGTGGCCATTCCGGAAGGCGCTTCGTCGTCAGTGATACAGAAAGCCAAACAAAAAGCCGAGGAAATTATTCAGGATTTACGGGGCGGGCGGGATTTCGTGCAGGTGGCGATGAGTCGATCCGACAGCAGCGAAGCCTTGACCGGAGGCGATTTAGGTTGGCGCTCGATTAATCAGGTGCCCACTTTATTTGTCGATGAGGTCGGCGACCTGAAGCAGGGCGATGTTTCGGACCCGATTCGAAGTCCCAGCGGCTTCCATGTCATAAAAATGCTAGAGCTCAAAGGCGGCGATCAGCAGCATATTGTGACTAAGACGCATGTTCGTCACATACTGATCAAAACCAATGAGCTGATTGACGACGACGAAGCGAAAAAAAGACTGAATAACTTAAAGCGCAGAATTGCCGATGGCGATAGTTTCGATGCGCTGGCCAGAGCACATTCCGATGATAAAGGGTCCGCACTTAATGGTGGAAGTTTGGATTGGGTGGCGCCCGGTGCGTTGGTTCCCGAGTTCGAAAAGGCGATGAATGCATTGGCGATCGACGAAATTAGTAAACCGGTTCAAACGCAATTCGGTTGGCATCTGATACAGGTGCTCGGTAGAAAGCAGCAAGACGATAGTGAGGACTACAAAAAGGAACAAGTAAGAGAAGCGATTCGTAAACGTAAGATTGAAGAAGAAACCGAATTATGGCTGCGGCGTTTGCGCGATGAAGCTTATGTTGAGGTATTTCATGATAGGCTTTGATTCGATGAGGTTTGCTTTAAATTCACGTTTAGCACGATAATCGCAGGATTGGCATCGAGACCTGAATGAGACTTAAGGAAGACAGGATAATACAGTGTTTAAGGCGGGTTATCGAAACGCAAGCATTGCACGAAGAGCGACAAATGCTTCAGCAAATACTGGATGAATTAAACCTGGGGTTATTGGATTGCGCAGCTGCTTTGTTGCATCTGCAACAGCTTGAAGGCGGCATGCGAATGATGCCGGAAACGAATGTTTTGGATTCGTCTATTTCGGACATAGTTTCCGTTATACCCAAAATGGTTCGTTATCGGTTGTCGGTCGGTCATAAACATGGCGCGTCGAAAGAGATAATCAAAGATGTGTTGGTCGATGAATCCGGTGTCGAAAGGAAAATGATTCGCCTTGTCGATATACGAAACGAATTCACTATTGTGGAATTACCGGAAGGCATGCCGGAGGATATTTTTCAACATTTGAAAACGATTGAGATTCAACGGCAAAAACTGGATATCAAAAAAATAAACGCTAATTCAAACAAGAAAAGAGCGAATAATGCGCGTCGGCGAAAAAAGCGTATGTCTCGGTTAGATAGCAAGGACCCGGAAAAGCTTAAATGTAAAGAATTGGCTTAAGGGTTTTGTGAGTTACTCAGCAATTGCCGAGGAGCAAAAAATCTGTCCTGCCGCCGACACCTGCCAATCGAGTTACCGAGCCCTCCATAAAACAGGGAAGTTATACCTTTCGCACTTCAAATTTCGGCATTATCGCAGGAGGCCTTGGGGTGCTCGGTAAAGGCTTTGCCAGCATGGAGCTGGCATAGAGCCTACATGGACGTATTTACCCAGCACCTAAATTATCTATGTAATCAATCATGGCCAATAGGCTATGGTATTTAGGTGCTGGGTTTACGGCGTCCTTTGGCGGGCACCCCAAGGCCGAATTTTCATCTACGATGGGTATATTTACGACCAAACCCTTAATCGAGTTATAAATGATCATAGAGCGATAAATACTGTTTAGCGCTACTATTCCACGAAAAGTCTTTCTTCATGGCATTGGTTTGCAGTTGTGTCCAAATTTCCGGGACCCTATATAAAATCAACGCGCGTTTGATGGCTTCCAGAAGCGAACTGGGGGTCGATTCATTGAAGGTAATTCCGGTTGCCGTTTTGTTGTCAATCGTATGGGGTAGAGCATCGACTACCGTATCTGCAAGGCCGCCGGTTTTCCTTACGATCGGCAAAGTTCCATAGCGTTGACTATACATTTGGTTTAATCCGCAGGGCTCGAAGCGCGATGGCATCAAAAAAATATCGCTTCCCGCTTCTATCCAATGAGCCAATTGTTCATCGTAGCCGATAGTAATAGACATTTTTTCAGGGTAGGCTTCGGCAAAATTATATAAACGTTGTTCGAAGCTTTTGTTGCCGCTACCGAGTAAGACAAATTGTACTGGCATACTTAATAATTCCGGCAAGCATTCTAATAGCAAGTCGATACCTTTTTGTTCAACCAAACGGCTAATTAATCCGAAAATGGGAATGGACGGCTCGAGAGGCAGTGAGAGGCGTTCTTGTAATGCGGCCTTATTGGTTTGTTTGTGATGGAGCGTTTTATGGTTGTAGCGCTGGACGATATTGCTGTCGAATTCAGGATTCCAGTCATTGTCGGTTCCGTTGAGTATACCGCTTAGAAATTCCTTGCGATGGGTTAACAAGCCTTCTAGCCCGTAACCAAACTCGGATGATTGAATTTCTTTGGCATAGGTCGGACTTACCGTCGTTACTCGATCGGAACAAGCAATGCCGCCTTTTAAAAACGACATGTTGCCGTAATACTCAAGTGCATTTGGATTCCAAAGCTGTCTTGGAAGATTAAGCGCATTGTAGGTCGAATAAGGAAAAATCCCTTGATAGGCCATGTTATGAATCGTAAAAATGGTTGCCGGGCGATTGTATTCCAGCGTTAACAAGGCGGGAACCAGGCCGCTTTGCCAGTCGTTGCAGTGGACGATTTCCGGTTTCCAATCTAAGTAGGCTCTGTTCATCGCGACTTCCACGGTTATGCGGCAGAACAGCGAAAAGCGATCGGCACTGTTTGCCCAGGCATTACCGTATTCATCGTGATATGGATTGCCCGGGTAGTCAAAAAACTGGGGGCAATCGATCAGCCATACAATCACTTTCGAATCCGGCAAGCGGGTTTCGAGAATATTGACATCGCAATTATTGATTCTCAACGTACACCGATGTTGGACGTTTTCGGTTTTTTTTATAGCTTGATAGTTGGGTATGATGATACGGATATCTTGGCCTAGATCCGCCAAAGCCTTAGGTAAGCTGCTTGAAACATCTGCCAAGCCGCCGGTTTTTATTAAAGGATGTGCTTCACTGGTAACAAAAAGAATTCGTTTCATAATTAAATTTAATGGCAGTCAAAATTCGGTTCTAGGCATATCAAGGAATTAAGTTTATCGAGGTATATTTCACCAAAATAGTCGATTGAGGGTTTATTGGCTCACTGTCTGCTGTAGTAGAATCGTCCGGCTTTATTGAAGAATCAGTTTAAACCAGCTTTAAACAAATGTAGTGTCTACGGGATATGCTATTGAATCATAAGGATAAAAAAATGTACCGAAAATGGCTTTGTAATGCCGAAATATTAATTTTGTCATAATATTCAACAGCTTATGTTCGGCAGATGTTAAGGTTGGGTTAAGTTCATTTTTGGGGCTGCGGCAGCTCTATTTGGCGGATATTTTGCCCGTAGGTGCGCCTATCACGCATAAATATCGAAGCGAATTTTCTATAAGCTAGGCAAGTCGTCAGTTAATTTGCGATGCGCAACGGCACGCTGTGTTTTCTTTCTCAAACAGGACTCTATTTAGGGAGCAGAGTTGTTTATAACTTTCGTTTGCCGCGTCAAGATGATTCCGCCTAGCGGAGGTAAAGTCAAGTATATCGATTGTTGGTGTCCCATCCAAGGCTCCGGTTTCGAAAGTATCTCGCGGTTGCCGACGTTGCTGCCTTCATAATAGGCAGAGTCTGAATTAAAGATTTCAAAATAAACCCCTTCGGAAGGCACGCCGATATGATAGTTTTCTCTCACAATCGGTGTGAAATTAAGTATGATGATCAAATCATCATTGGTGCCTTTGCGGCGGTAGCTGATAACCGATTGTTCGACATCATGGCAATCGATCCAGTCAAAGCCGCTGTGATTGAAGTCGTATTGGTGAAGTGCGGGGTGGTTTTTATACAAATGATTAAGATCTTTGACCAAAGTTTGCAAGCCTTGGTGTTGAGGATGCTGAAGTAGATACCAATCTAAGGGTTGGTTGAAATTCCATTCGGTGCCTTGCCCGAACTCAGTGCCCATAAACAATAATTTTTTACCCGGGTAGGTAAACATCAAGGTATAAAGTAGGCGCAAATTCGCAAATTTACGCCATTCGTCTCCCGGCATTCTGTTGAGTAACGAGCCTTTGCCGTGAACGACTTCATCGTGAGAAAACGGGAGGACGAAATTTTCGGTAAAGGCATAAAGTAAGCCGAAGGTCAGTTGATCGTGGTGATAACGCCTGTGTATCGGGTCGCGGCTTATATAATCGAGAATGTCGTGCATCCAGCCCATGTTCCATTTCATCGAAAAACCGAGGCCTCCTGTCCAAGTCGGGCGGGTTACCTGAGGCCATGCGGTCGATTCTTCTGCCATCATGACCGTACCGGGGTGTTGTTCATGGGTTACGGTATTGAGTTCTCGCAAAAAAGCGATTGCCTCGAGATTTTCGTTGCCGCCATACATATTGGGAATCCAGTCGTTTTCATCGCGGGAATAATCCAAATAAAGCATTGATGCGACGGCGTCGACCCTAAGGCCGTCAAGGTGAAATTCTTCAAGCCAAAATATCGCGCTCGCCAGTAAGAAATTTTTAACTTCGTTGCGGCCGAAGTTAAAGATCAGGGTGCCCCAATCTCTATGCTCGCCTTTGCGGGGGTCTTCGTGCTCATAGAGCGCGCTACCGTCAAACCGAGCCAGTGCGAAAAAGTCCTTCGGAAAATGCGCGGGGACCCAGTCTAAAATAATGCCGATATTATTTTGATGGAAGAGGTCGATAAAGTACCTGAAATCGTCGGGCGTCCCATGCCGACTAGTCGGGGCGAAGTAACCCGTTGATTGGTAACCCCAAGACGCATCGAAAGGATGCTCTGTGATAGGCAATAATTCGATATGGGTAAAGCCCATGTCTTTGACGTATTGGATTAACTGTTTCGCGATCTCTCGGTAATTCAAGAAATTGCCGGCATCGTCCCGTTGCCACGAGCCTAAATGCACTTCGTAAATCGACATCGGTTCGTGTAGCCAGTCGCGGGTTTTGCGATAGGTCATCCATTTCGCATCTTGCCATTGATAGGCTTCTTCTTTGACGACGATCGAAGCGGTTTTAGGGCGATGCTCATATTGCTGGGCATAAGGATCTGTTTTAATTAAAATTTCTTGGCTTTGACGGTTCAGTATTTCGAATTTATATAAACAGCCCGCGTCGAGACTCGGAATAAAAAGCTCCCAGATCCCGCTGTTGCCTAGCACCCGCATTAAGTGACAGCGACCGTCCCAGCGGTTAAAATCGCCGACCACGCTAACGCGCGCCGCGTTCGGGGCCCAGACGGTAAATAATACGCCATCGATTCCGTCGATGTTGTGTCGATGCGCGCCAAGTTTTTGGTAGATATGCCAATGCTTGCCTTCGCCGAACAAATGACGATCGAATTCCGGCAATTGCTCGGGAAAGTCATAAGGGTCGTAATCGGTGTGTTGTTGGCCTTCTTTGTCGATCCAAGAAATTTGATAATGTTCTGGTAATTCGCCGGGCTGAGCGGTATATTCAAAAAAGTCAGTTTCTGCGAGTCGAAGTATTTCAGGGCCTTTCTCAGCAAAACGGACCGAATCGGCGTAAGGCAAATAGAGCCTTATTTTGGTCGGACTTACCTTGTTCAGGTTGTTATCGCTGAGTCGACCTAAAACGGAAAAAGGATCGTGATGTTTGGCTTCAATGATTTTGCATAAATCATCACACAGCGGCATATTGGATTGCTTTTTCACTTCGAAACGCCTCAATGTAGTAGAATGATTTTTATCGGAATGTTACCACCTAAGCAACAGATGTAATAGTCAATTCCAGAAGGGGATTAAAATGTCAGAGTCAATCAACCAACCTCAAGACAGGTTCGTCAGTCATCTAACTAGAAATACAATTGCCTTGATTCTTGCGGGCGGCCGCGGCTCACGGTTAAAAAATATGACTGATTGGCGCGCCAAACCGGCGGTTCCTTTTGGCGGAAAATTCAGGATTGTCGACTTTCCGCTATCCAATTGCATTAATTCCGGAATCCGGAAAATCGGCATTTTAACGCAATACAAAGCCGATTCTTTGATTCGACATATTCAACAAGGCTGGGGTTTTTTACGCGGCGAATTCGGTGAATATGTCGATTTGATGCCGGCTCAACAACGCCTCGAAACGTCTTGGTATGAGGGAACAGCCGATGCGGTTTATCAGAATATCGACATTCTTCGAACTCGCCGGCCGGAGTATGTTCTGATATTGGCCGGCGATCATATTTATAAAATGGATTACGGCGAAATGCTTGCCGATCATGTGGCCAATAATGCCGATTTGACCATTGGTTGCCTCGAGGTGACTCTAGAAGAGGCGACCGAGTTCGGAGTCATGGACGTCGATCAAAACCGACGGGTAAAAGCGTTTGTCGAAAAACCCGCCAATCCCCCATCGATGCCGGGTAAGCCGGATAAGGCTTTGGCTTCGATGGGTATTTATGTATTCAATGCGGCATTTTTATTCGAACAGTTGATCAAAGATGCCGATACCAAAGGCTCAAATCGGGATTTCGGCAAGGATATTATTCCTGCGGTTATCGAAAAATACAGGGTCAGTGCCTATCCGTTCCTGAATTTGCAAGGTGATCAAAGTTATTGGCGCGATGTGGGGACGATAGATGCCTACTGGGCGGCAAATATGGAATTAATCGGCGTCAAGCCCGATTTGAATTTATACGATAAAACCTGGCCGATTTGGACCTATCAAGAACAAACGCCGCCGGCAAAATTCGTCTTCGACGACGACAAAAGAAGAGGGCAGGCGGTCGATTCGATGGTATCCGGCGGTTGCGTTATTTCCGGCGCTAAGGTTAGGCACTCATTGTTATTTTCCAATGTCCGGGTTAATTCTTACACGACATTACAAGATGCCGTGGTGCTCCCTGAAGTTAATATTGCACGGCATTGCCGAATTACCAAGGCAATCATCGAGAAAGGTTGCGAAGTCCCTCAAGGCACGGTAATCGGTGAGAACATCGAGGACGATAAAAAAAGATTTCATGTCAGCCCGGGGGGAGTCGTATTGGTCACCCCGGATATGTTAGGACAGAGTAGGCACTATGTCAGATAAAAAACTGAAGCTGGTGATATGTTGGCACATGCATCAGCCAGAGTATCGTGATTTGCAAACCGGCGAATTTCAACTGCCTTGGACTTATTTGCACGTCATGAAAGATTATGTCGACATGATCGCTCACCTTGAAGCGGCGCCAGAAGCCAAAGCGGTCGTTAATTTTGCCCCGATCCTTCTAGAGCAAATCGAGGATTATGCGAGGCAAGTGGGTCGCTATCTGCATGATCGCATCTCATTTAAGGATCCGTTGTTGGCGGCACTGGTTGCTCCATCGATTCCCTCGGATCCCGATGCACGGCTAAAACTAGTCAAGGATTGCATGCGTGCCAATCGAGAGAGGCAGATCGGGAGATATCCGACTTTCCAGAAATTGGTCAAAATGGCCGAATGGATGGAGCAGAATCATGATGCGTTGAGTTATATGAATTCTCAGTTCATTAGCGATCTTCTGGCGTGGTATCACCTGGCTTGGATGGGCGAGAGTGTCAAACTGACTGATGTCAGAGTTAAGCGTTTGATCGCAAAAGGTTCAGGCTACACATTGCATGAACGGATCGAAATTGTCGAAGTCATCGGTGAGCAATTGTCCACAGCGATATGCCGATACAAGGCGTTGGCTAGAAAAGGACGTATCGAGCTTTCGGTAACGCCTTATGCGCATCCGATTATGCCTTTGTTAATCGATATTAAAAGTACATTGCAGGCAATGCCGGATGCTCCGCTTCCCGAACTGGATACTTATCCGGGGGGCGAGGAAAGAGTGAAATGGCATCTGAAACACGGTGTCGAAACCTTTAAGCGATTTTTCGGGTTCACCCCGAGAGGCTGCTGGCCATCAGAAGGGGCGGTTAGTACCGAGACATTGAAGATGCTCTCCGAGTTCGGGTTCGATTGGGCTGCGACCGGCGGTAACGTGTTGCATAACAGCTTGCGATTATCAGGTATCGATAGCGTGAGTCCGCATCATCCGTTTCGCGTTAGTGGAACCGGTATCCCTTGTTTTTTTAGGGACGATGGTTTATCGGATTTGATTGGATTTGAATATTCCAAATGGCATGCCGACGATGCGGTTGCCGATTTGGTCAATCATTTGGAGCAAATCCATAAGCATGATACTTCTACGGATAAGGTGGTATCAATTATCATGGATGGCGAAAATGCTTGGGAGTATTTTCCGCAAAACGGATATCACTTTCTCAGCGCGCTTTATAAACACTTGAGTCATCACTCCGAGATTCAGCTAACAACATTTTCCGAATGCCTCGACCAAGCCATTGAAATACAGTCGCTTCCGAATTTGATGGCTGGAAGTTGGGTATACGGAACTTTTTCTACCTGGATCGGCGATGTCGATAAAAACCGGGGTTGGGATATGTTGGGCGATGCCAAATGGGCGTTTGATAAAGTCGTGTCTACCGGGCGCTTGACCGAGGAACAGTTGGCTCTTGCCGAGCATCAGCTTGCCATTTGCGAGGGATCGGATTGGTTTTGGTGGTTCGGCGATTACAATCCGGGGGAAGCTGTAAGCAGTTTTGAAAAACAGTTTCGTTTGAATTTGAGTAATCTCTATCTGTTGTTAGGAGAAGATCCGCCGGCTTATCTGGCATTATCGTTCACTCAGGGATCCGGAGCTCCCGCCATGGGCGGTACGATGAGGCCGGGTATTGAAAACGTTTAGCCAGGGAAGTCGTTTGTGATTGATATTTTACATAGACGCCGTGCCGGAATTTTATTGCACATTACTTCACTCCCAGGCAATAGTGATAATGGTAATTTAGGGCCGGAAGCTTATCGGTTCGTCGACTTTCTAAACAGTGTCGGTGTAACGGTTTGGCAAACTTTGCCATTAAACATGCCTCACGATGATGGGTCTCCCTATCAGTGCATCTCCGCTCATGCAGGTAATACCGCTTTGATCGACTTGGATAAGTTGGTTGACAAAGGCTGGCTGAGCCGTGGCGAGCGTTGTCAAGAGTGTGGCGGCAGTCCGTCATTTGCAAGGGAGTGCTTACTCAATCACGCCTACTATGGCTTTAAGCTTCACGCGACCGAACACGAAAAAATCGAATTTACCAAATTTTGTATCGACAAAAAGTTTTGGTTGGATGATTACGCCTTATTTATCGCGCTGAGAAAAGAATTCAATAACCTTAGCTGGAATCAGTGGCCTGAACGGTATAAATCGCGCAATATTTCGGCGCTCAAAGAAGCTTCCAGACGCCTAAGCACTGAAATTGAAGCGATTAAATTCGAGCAATTCGTATTCTTTACACAGTGGCAAGAACTTAAAGATTATGCTGCGCGCCATGGTGTATTGTTGTTTGGCGATATTCCTATTTTCGTTTCTTACGACAGCGCCGATGTTTGGGTTCATCCGGAGGTGTTTAAACTGGATGAGCAGTTCGAAATGTCGGTAGTGGCGGGGGTACCGCCCGATTATTTTTCGGAAACGGGGCAGCGTTGGGGCAATCCGCATTACAACTGGTCATATCTTAAAAAAAATAGCTTCCATTGGTGGCTTGATCGAATCAAGACGCAAGTCGAAATGTTCGATATTATTCGTATCGATCATTTCAGGGGATTGGAGGCCGCCTGGGAAATTCCGGTGTCCGAACCCACGGCAATGAATGGTTGCTGGGTCAAGGCGCCGGGGCACGCCTTGTTAAAGACGATTTTCGATGCGTTTGGGCCTATTGCATTGGTAGCGGAAGATTTAGGCGTGATTACCGATAAAGTCGAAAAACTCAGGGACGATTTCTCTTTGCCGGGCATGAAAATTCTGCAATTCGCGTTTAGCGGCGGCCCAAGTAATCCTTATTTACCGGCCAATCTGGATAAAAATAGCGTTGTTTATACCGGCACGCACGATAACGATACTACCTTAGGATGGTACCGTCAGATCAGCGAGAAAGAGCAAGCTTATGTTTATGAATACTTAGGTCAGCCTGTCAGCTCGATGCCCTATACGCTAATACAAACCGCTTTAGCTTCGGTTGCGAATCTCGCTATCATTCCAATGCAGGATATTCTTGAGTTAGATACCGAACATCGCATGAATATTCCCGGTACGACCGAAGGGAATTGGCTGTGGCGTTTTACATGGGATCAATTATTACCATTGCACAGTCAGCGTTTGGCGCGTGCGATTAAACTTTACGGGCGAGATTAAACCGGTTGCAGTTTGCCTAAGATTTGTTCGGGTTTACCTTTTTAGCAAAATTAGCTGGCAAAAAGAGTATGCCCATCGTAGATTAAAATTCGGCGCCGGGGTGACCATTAAAGGACGCTGTGAACCTAGTACCTAAATTATCCTAGATGGTTAAGCATGGGCTATGGGCTATGGAATTTAGGTGCTGGGTGAATACGTCCATGTAAGCAAAGCCTTTGCCGATCACCCCGGTGCCTCCTTAAGCATCGCCGAAATTTTAGTGCAAAAGGTATAATTTAAATTGACACTTTAAGGCTTCAGTCAGGATAATCCTCTAATGATTCATGTCGATATGACGTTTACTTTTCAGTACTGCGGATGTGGCTAAAAGTTTTATGAAATCAGGAAATAATGAATGAGATATTGGCATTCCAGGCATAACCCTAAGCTCGCTCTATCGTCTCAAGAAATCCAACACATCAGTCAAACCATTAGTCATACCTATCATCCTTTGCAATTCAGTCAGGCTGAACCGCTTAATTTTCCTCCGCTCATTATTTTACCGATAGATCCCTATCATCTTCATGCCTATTGGCGTATTGCCGGCGTTACTCCTCTGCTGCAGGCGAAGAATAATCCGTTAATATTACGCTTGTTCTGGCAGCTTGATTGGACGGATAGTCAAGAGCATCAGCGTCCATGGTTTGATGCCGGCGAGGTATCCTCGTACGCCAATGCTAAAATTCAATTGCCGGTTGCCGGCGCAATTTATACGGCGGCGATTGGTCAATGCGACAGTAATGGAGACTTTATTGTATATGTTCGCTCGCTGCCTGTTAGTATGCCTTCTTCTGCGATGACGCCGGTGACCGAACTAACAAGGCCTTTAGTCTTTGATGAAGCCGATATTGACGCTAAAATTCGGCAAACATTAAGCGAGCCCGATGTCGAAGAAATCCCCTTTTCTCCGGCGTCTCCGATTCACTCGAGCCCAGCGGAACGATTTGAGCTTCATGATATGGATAGTTATTCGAGCGCCGGTATATCCTGCCTGCAGAATAGCAATAAAACTCACTTAGGAATATGCACAAAATAACTCTTACAAGTAATAGGCTTTGCGGCGGTTCGATGGCTCGCTTGACAGGATGTCGCAAGCCCATTCATGGGTGCTTGTGGGTAGCTCCATGCTGCCGAAACCCTCGCCAAGTATCTCCGACACCCTTTTTGATCCCCAAATTGGGAATTGCTAACCAAGCTCCCTTCCAACAGTTGTCGAAGTTATTTCATGCTCGTTCCTTAGGTACTTAAGATGGATAGGGGCGGTTTATGCATTGTATTACATGCCCATTTGCCTTACGTACATCATCCCGAGTATGAGCATTTTTTTGAAGAGCGCTGGTTATTCGAAGCGATAACCGAGTGTTATTTGCCGTTGCTTAACATGTGCGAGCGCTTGAATCGTGATCGTGTGCGATATCGACTGACACTGTCGTTATCGCCGACCTTGTTGACGATGTTGAATAATGAGTTATTGCAACAGCGCTATGTTCGCCATTTGCAAGGTTTAATCAGATTAGCCGAGCAGGAAATTTCCAGAACCCGCAAGCAAGCCGAATATCAGTATTTGGCTCGTTTATATCGACGTAATTTCAAGGCGGCATTGCAATGTTATCGGCAGGATTATGATTGTGATTTAGTTGCGGCTTTCAAAAAACAGGCTGAATTAGGCGGCCTGGAATTGATTACCTGCGCGGCTACCCACGGTTTTTTGCCGTTACTGAACGTTTCCGAAAGTGCGGTGCGCAATCAGATCAACATGGGCGTTGAAACCTTCAAACAGTGCTTCGGTTTTGTGCCTAAAGGATTTTGGTTGCCCGAATGCGGTTATTACCCTGGCTTGGAAATACAGCTTGACGAAGCCGGTCTGGGTTATTTTTTTGTGGATAGCCATGCTTTAACTCAAGCAAGACCGCAAGCTGAATGTGGCGTTTATGCGCCGATAGCCTGCGCCAACGGAGTCGCGGCTTTTGCCCGTGATCCCGAATCGTCGCGTCAAGTCTGGAGTGCGCAGGAAGGGTATCCAGGCGACGGCGACTATCGTGAATATCATTGCGATATCGGTTATGATTCCACTATTCCGGAGAGTTATCTCGCACCATATTTATTGGAAGAAACGATTCGCGTGCCCGTCGGCATCAAATATCAGCGAGTGACGGGAGGAGGTGGCCCGAAAGCGGCTTATCGGCCACGTCAAGCATTGATGAAAGCGAGGCAACATGCTCAAGACTTTTATTTGAAGCGACAACGACAGCTTGACGATCTGAGTTATCGGATGGGAAAAGCGCCGATTATTGTGGCCCCCTACGACGCAGAACTGTTCGGTCATTGGTGGTTTGAGGGGCCGCAATGGTTAGAATTTTTATTACGCCTAGTTGGCGGCAATAAGTCGGGAATGCAGTTGGTCAGTGGCAGCGATTATTTGTCGCGTTTTCAACACTTGCAAACCGCAACGCCTTCGGCATCGAGTTGGGGCGAACAGGGCTATTCCGGATACTGGCTCAATGAAACCAATGCTTGGATTTATCCCGTTTTACACAAATCGGCGATGTTGATGGAGGAGTTAGCCGAAGAGTTTCAACAAGTCCCCCGTTTGTCCTTGGAGGAGCGGGCTTTGAATCAGGCGGCACGGTCGTTATTATTGGCGCAGGCCTCGGATTGGCCGTTCATTATGAAGTCAGGGACGACCGTCGAGTACGCTAAAAAGCGTATTCTCGATCATTTGGCTCGCTTTAATTATCTGCAAGAAAGCGTTCGCACGCATACAATAAACGAACACTATTTGACGGCGTTAGAAGTGATGGATGATATTTTTCCGATGCTTGATTTTCGGACTTATAAAACACAACCGCGGACAACAGACTAAGCTAAGGATTCGGTCATAAGACTTCCCTAGTTTTTATGTAGGGTAGACTGGTTTGGTTGCTTGATAGGTGTCGATGGTGGGGCATCCTGTCAAGTGAGTTACCGAGCTCGCTACTCAGTTCATAGAGTCAGGAGGTTATTTGTCGCGAAATCCTAAGGGCGGCGGGAAAGTATATCTTTTAATTGGCATGATAGGTCTGATTTATGGCAAAGCAAACTACAACTAAAACCAGAAGCTCCACAAAAACAGCAACAACGAATAAGGCGTCCGAAAAGCCGACTACAGAGAATCAATCGGCGTTAACGCCTGAGGTGGAGGAGGAGCAGGCGAGTGCTGCTGCGTCGACGGTTAACGATGACCCTAAAGCCGAGTCTTTCAAAATGGAAAAGTCGACTCAGACAGATGATGCGCCGAAGCCTAATCTGTCTTCGGAATCCGAAACGGCAGCAAAATCTAAAACAGTTCCGAAAGCTAAAACGGCGCCGGAAGTTAAGTCTTCACCTAAAGCGCAGACTACAAAACCGGCTCAAGCAGAGCCTGTGAAAAAGGCCTCGTCAAAAACTGCAAATGCGGCAAAATCCCCTGTTAAGCCTAAGGCGAAAGCAGCTCCTAAAAACAAGCTTTCCGAAAAAACCAAGACTGTCTCTAGCGTCAATACGCCGACTCAAGCTAAGAAGGATGAAGAGAAGGCTAAAGCCGAAATAAAAGTTAAGGATTCTCCGAAAACTAAGTCTGCAGAAGAACTTAAGTCGGCGCCAATGCGTAATTCTGCGAACTCAAATTCTGATCAGCCGACTGAATCCGATCGGCAAAATAAAGCACCAGAAACAACAGCGCAGGAAAAGCCGAAAGCGGATTCGTTGTCGCCTGCGCCGGTTTTGCCTGTTGTTCCGCAAAACGAGATTGCGGCGGTAGAGAATGTTGCTTCGAAGGGGGCAGCGTCTAGTCAAGTTTCCGAAAAAGCCGCTCCTAAACAGTCCGGTACCGCCGGCGAAACCCAAGTCGAGACGTCTTCCAAGGGCGACGAATCTGTATACCGGGAGCCCAATACGGCATTTATCACACCTTTGCCCGAGGTTGCTCAGGCGACATCCATCAGTCCCGATGTGCCGTCGGAAAAGTTTCGGCGGCAACCCGATTATAGTAAGGCAGAGCCAATAGCGCCGCCCCCCGAGTCTTCGGTGCCGGAGCCCGTTGCCGACATGATGTCGCACCTCGAGCATGCGCCATACCACGACCAACCCGGTCCCGACTACCCGCATATGTTTGTCGTGCAGATTACTCCGGAATTGGCGCCCCTGGCGAAGGTCGGAGGTTTGGCGGATGTTGTGACCGGTTTAAGCCGCGAACTGGAATTGCGCGGACACAGTGTCGAGATTATTTTGCCCAAATACGATTGTATGCATTACGATCATATTTGGGGCTTATGCAAAACCTATGACGACCTTTGGGTGCCCTGGTATAACGGCCATATTCATTGTACGGTCTGGTTCGGTTTCGTTCATGGCCGTAAATGCTTTTTCATCGAGCCGCACTCTCCGGACAATTTCTTCAATCGTGGCACGATTTACGGCTTTAATGACGACGTGCTGCGCTACGCGTTCTTTTGCCGCGCCGCGTTGGAATTTCTTTGGAAATCCGGCAAACATCCCGATGTGATTCACTGCCACGACTGGCAAACGGCATTGGTGCCGGTGTTTTTATATGAGATCTATCAGAATTTAGGCTTCTGGCATCCGAGAGTATGTTTTACGATTCATAACTTCAAGCATCAAGGGTTGACGGGCGACTTCTTATTGAATGCGACGGGCCTGCATCGACCGGAGTATTATTTTCATCATGATCGCTTGTTGGATAATCGGATTCCGCATGCGTTGAATTTGATGAAAGGCGGTATAGTCTATTCCAACTTCGTTACGACGGTATCGCCGCGTTATGCCGGAGAAACCAAAGACGGCGGCCAAGGATTCGGTTTGGAACCGACCCTTCATGCGCATCATTATAAGTTCGGTGGTGTGGTCAACGGGATCGATTATGATGTCTGGAATCCCGAAATCGACCCGCATATCGCCGCTCCCTTTACTGTGGAAAAAGTAGACAATAAATATCTCAATAAACGGGCTTTACGCGATCGCTTGTTGCTAGCGGACAATGAAAAACCGATTATTGCTTTCGTCGGACGGCTCGATCCTCAGAAAGGGTTGGACTTGGTTCGTCATGCACTGTTTTATTCATTGAACCATCGGGCTCAGTTCGTGTTGCTAGGCTCAAGTCCCGAGCGGGATATCAATAGCTATTTCTGGGAGTTGAAGCGGCATTTAAACGAGAGTCCCGATTGCCATATCGAAGTCGGTTTCGACGAAGGCTTGGCGCATCTGATTTATGCCGGTGCGGATATGATTGTCGTGCCTAGCCTGTTCGAACCTTGCGGTCTAACCCAGTTGATTGCGATGAAATACGGCACGGTTCCGATTGTTCGCGAGGTCGGCGGTTTGGCCGATACGGTCTTCGACAAGGACCATGCTCATCACAAAGCCTTGCACGAGCGCAACGGCTATGTTTTTAGGGATTACAACAATGATGGGCTGGAGTCGGCATTGTCGCGCGCGATCGATTGTTATTATCAATTTCCGGATCATTTTCGGGAGTTGATGAAAAATGCAATGCGTTGCGATTACTCCTGGAAATATCCGGGACAACATTACCTGAATATCTATGATTATATTCGTAACAAATAAAGAGGCCGATTCATGAGGATGTACAACTTGTTCCCCCTGTTGGCAGGCCACTTCGGGCAGTGGGAGGCGCACTTGGAAAGGGCCGCGGCGATGCGGTTCGATTGGGTTTTTGTCAACCCGTTACAAAAAACCGGGGCGTCCGGCAGTCTATATTCTATTGCCGATTATTTTCAGTTAAACCCGCTGTTAGTCGATCCGAAATCCAAAAAGACCGCCGAGCAACAATTGCGGGCCTTGATTCAACAGGCTGAGAAAAAACACCGACTCCGCTTTATGACCGATTTGGTATTGAATCACTGTGCGATCGATTCGCCCTTGTTAAAACAGCACCCTGAATGGTTTGTTCGTGAGCATGGGCAGGTGCAGCGTCCTTTTTGTCTCGAAGACGGCGGCCATAAAGTGGTGTGGGAGGATTTAGCGCAACTCGATCATGGCCGCAGTCACGATAATGGGCTTTATGCCTATTATCGTAAAATCATCGAGTCATACATCGATCTGGGTTTTAAAGGCTTTCGTTGCGATGCCGCCTATCAATTATCGCCCGAACTTTGGCGGCAATTGATTACGGATACGAAACAAAAACATCCCGATGTGGTGTTTACCGCTGAAACGCTAGGCTGCAGCGCCGAGCGAACCAAGCAAACCGCGCAAGCCGGGTTTGATTATATTTTCAATAGTTCCAAATGGTGGGATTTCGAAAGTCCTTGGTTACCGGAACAGTATCAATTATTGCGCCAAGCCGCCCCGTCGATCAGTTTTCCCGAAAGCCACGATACGCCTCGATTATTTGCCGAAAGCAACGGCAATGCCGAAGCCCTAAAACAGCGTTACTTGTTTTCGGCCGTATTCAGCAGCGGCGTGATGATGCCGATGGGTTACGAATACGGTTTTAGCAAACCGCTGCATGTGGTGCATACGCGCCCCGAGGACTGGGAAAATACCGAGGTGGATTTGACCGAGTTTATTACTCAAGTCAACACCTTGAAAGCCGATTACCCTGTATTTCAAGAGGAGGGGCCTTTTAACCTAATCGGTTATCCGCAATCGCCGATACTCTTTTTCTGGAAAGCCAGCTTATCCGGACAACAAGAAGCTTTGATCTTGTTAAATAAAGACCCTTGGCAACGCCATGAGTTTTCGACGCCCGATCTATATCAATATGTTCAGTCGCGCGCGCCGTTTACCGATCTATCGCCGGAGTATCCGCTAGCTTATGTGCCGAGTCCCTATCATTTCGACTTATTGCCGGGTATGGTGCGGGTCATGGTCACTACACAGTAGACGGCTCGGTAAAAGTTAAGATTTTACAATTACAGGTGCCAGAATAACGACGCCGAATCAATGCTAAAACCAGGATAGCACATTAAAACAGGAGAGCGGGAACCGGGCTTGTCGAGGCAAGCTGAGCTATCCCCACCCGAATGATATACCTTTCGTACTTTTTTAAATTTCGGCATTAGCCTATGGAGGTGCCGGTGTGTTCGGCAAAGGCTTTGATAGCATGGATGCTATCATAGAGCCTACATGGACGTATTTACGGCGTCCTTTGACGGGCACCCCGGCACCGAAATTTGACAAGCAAGGGGTATAAATTCGCGGGCTTCCCGCAAAAGCAGATGAGTAAAACAAAACTATCCACAGAATTACAGAGTCTTGTCGATGCAAAATGCAGCGATCCCTTTGCCGTTTTAGGCCGTCATCCCAAGGATGATAAACAGGTTGTGGTACGGGCTTTTTTGCCCCATGCCGAAACCGTGGCCTTGGCCGAAGGAAACGTGCCATTGACTCGAATTGAAGGTACGGCTCTTTTCGAATGGCATGGCTTAGCATCACAAGTTCCTCCATGCTATCGGCTGATTTGGCGCGATCAAGACCATTACGAGCACATTGGTTACGATCCTTATTGTTACGGACCGCAATTACCGGATTACGATTTACATTTATTCAGTGAAGGTAAACATTGGCATGCTTACCGTTTGCTAGGCGCACGCGTACACGAAATCGAAAATGTCGCCGGCGTGCTGTTTTCCGTGTGGGCGCCTAATGCGGAGCGGGTCAGCGTAGTCGGCGATTTTAATCGCTGGGACGGCCGATGCCATCAAATGCGAGTGCATGGTAATGGGGTGTGGGAGCTTTTTATTCCAGGATTAGAGCCCGGCTTAGTTTATAAGTATGAAATTCGCGCGAAGAACGGCGATATTTTATTAAAGACAGATCCTTACGGTCGGTTTTATGAGGTTCGCCCGAATACGGCAAGCATTGTAACGGCAAACGATAAGTTTAATTGGCATGACCAAAAATGGTTGAAACAGCGTGAGAAGTTCGATTGGCAGCACAAGCCGATTAGCATTTACGAGGTGCATTTGGGGTCTTGGCAGCGAGGCTCCGAAGGCGAGTTGCTCAATTACCGGCAATTGGCGGTGGCCTTGGTGGAATATGCCAAAACTTTGGGGTTTACCCATCTTGAGTTATTGCCGGTTACTGAGCACCCCTATGATAAATCGTGGGGCTACCAAACGACGGGGTACTATGCACCAACTAGCCGATTCGGTAGCCCCGAAGATTTTCGCTGGTTTGTCGATTATTGTCATCAGCATGAGATCGGTGTTATTCTCGATTGGGTGCCGGCGCATTTTCCAAAAGATGCGCATGCGCTTGCATGGTTCGACGGCACATCGCTTTACGAGCATGAAGATCCAAGGCTCGGTGAACATCGTGATTGGTCGACATTGATCTTTAATTTCGGTCGCTATGAAGTTAAGAACTTTTTGATCTCGAGTGCGCTATTCTGGCTTGAGGAATACCATGTAGACGGTTTGCGAGTCGATGCGGTAGCGTCAATGTTGTATCTTGATTATTCCCGTGAGGAAGGCGAGTGGATACCCAATAAATACGGCGGCCGCGAAAATTTGGAGGCCATCGACTTTTTAAGATCATTGAACGAAATTACCCATCAGCAAGTTCCCGGCGTGTTGATCATGGCCGAAGAGTCAACCGCTTGGCCGCAAGTCACCAAGCCTCCGTATGTCGGTGGGTTGGGCTTCGATTTGAAGTGGAATATGGGCTGGATGAACGATACGTTGCGCTATATGGAAAAAGAGTCGATCTATCGCCAATACCATCAGGGAGAATTAACCTTTAGTCTGATTTACGCCTTTACGGAAAATTTTCTATTGCCGTTTTCTCACGATGAAGTGGTTCACGGCAAGCAATCGATGTTATATAAAATGCCTGGCGATGAGTGGCAGCGCTTTGCTAATTTGCGTTTGGTGTATTTTTATATGTTTACCCACCCCGGCAAAAAGTTGCTCTTCATGGGTTGTGAATTCGGTCAAGGACGCGAATGGGATAGCAGTCAAGTGCTTGACTGGTATGTGTTGGCCTATCCGATCCACCAAGGCTTGCAACATCTGGTTAAGACGCTGAATCACACCTATCAAAAGGAGACGGCTTTACACGCCAATGATTTTACCGATGCGGGATTTGAGTGGATTGATTGCCATGATGCCCATAACTCGGTGCTGATCTATATCCGCAAGGATCCGGAGACAGGCGCGTTTCTCATTGTGGCGTTGAATTTTACCCCGGTGCCTCGGGAGTATTATCACATTGGTGTACCGGCAGCCGGGCGTTATGATGAAATTCTTAACTCCGATGCGCAGGAATTCGGTGGCAGCGGGGTGATAAATTCACCGGACGGTATTTGGACTCAGGAACAAGCCTGGATGAATCGGCCTCACTCGCTCTATATCACTTTGCCGCCTTTAGGTGGGGTCGTCTTAAAACACAGTCAAACGGCACCCGGTCCGCAAGCGGTGTTAACGCCTCCCAAAAAGAATTAATCCTGAAAAAACCAGGCTAAATTCAAATGATTTAGCCTGGTGGATTTTATATCTGCATTTTGACTTTCGCGTCTAACTATAAAAGCCGAAAACTTGACCGCTCGAAGTGGAATAACATATCCGGCTGATTAGTTGGGAAGATAACGATTCATATTAGTCGTCATCTTTGCGGATTTTTTGTTTTGGAATCGGTAATAATGGGACTTGGTAGCCGGCGATAATTTTTTGAATGTCATCGAAATTTTCGTCAATGAGCCGGTTGAGCATTTCTTTTCGCGCCTTATCGCCGTATCGAACACCCATAGCTATCGAGAAATCGAATTTCATGCCCGGTGACGAGCTCATAGGGATGACAGTGAAGCTATCTTTGGGGTTTTGCGAGAGCACATGGCCCGCCATCGGCCCCCAGAGGACAGCCATATCAATTATTCCGGCTTTTAGATCCTTATTGATCTGCATAGCCACATTGTTTTCATTATCGCCGGTCATGGTTTGGTAAGGCACGCCTTGATCGAGTAAGCCCAACTTTTGCAGCCAAGCCGTACCCGGCCCCCTGTCGAACATCGCAATGCGTAACGATTCTTGACGCTGGAGCGGTATATCGTTTAATTGTTCCGCCGACTCGATATCGTTCCAGCCACGATTCTTGGCGATCAGTAAGACATAGGTCGAATGATAATAGGGGTTGGTTGTTAAAGTTCGATCGTAACCGGCCGGGACGCCTATGACGACATCGCATTTATATTCGTCTTCGGAATCGCCGACTGTTGCGGTCAGCGTGTTGCGGATAAAGCCTATGCGATTGGGAAACCAAGTGTACTCAAGGTCTTGCCCCAATTTCTTGGCGAATAATTCGGCAATTTTATTTTCGAAGCCATCGCCGTTTTTAGTGGAATACGGAGGATCCAACGGGTCTGCACAGACTCTGAATTTGTCTTCGGCATTGGCTGTGGAGGTTATGGCGGCACATAACAAAACGTTAAATAATAAAGTCCTGAGAGTCATTTTTTCTCCTGGTAGGTTCGAAACTAAGTCAGATAGTTTAATGTATCTGAGCCCTAAAGGCTAAGTTGCAACGCGGGCATCATCCTATAAAATGCATTTTATCCACGAAACACACGAAAATATCAGCAATTCCCAGTTTGAGCAGTTTCGCCGATTTTAAGGTGTGAGGTATGCCTATCGAGGAACGCCGTAAACCCTCCATGGGGGCTTGGCGCCAGCTCCCTGCTGCTGACTGACATCCTCGCCAAGCATAACCCCACACCCTTTTTGATCCCCAAATTGGGAATTGCTGCGAAAATATTTAAATAATTATATTTTCCAAGTTGCTCACCATATAGGTGATTCAAGAGAATTATTTAACCGTATGATTACTTTCGTGTATTTCGTGGACTGACTGCCGAATTTAGGATTATTGGGTTCCGGTTCTGTGGGGTGTGACGGTCAAAAAAAAACCCCGGTCGAAAATCGACCGGGGTTTGTTCCTATCTAAAAATCAGATATTTTCTTAATTAGGCAATGCAAATACAGTTAATGTGCCGCCCAATTTAGTGTAAGAGCTCAGACTTCTGTATGCGCCGACCGCTCCTAAACCTTCAGAGTTTGAAGAGTCAGATCCGTCGTCGAGTCCGGCCGCTATGCCGATACCGGCCCAGCCGCCAACGCCTGACAGTACGCCGACATATTGTTTCCCGTTGTATTCCCAAGTATTGACGTTACCGATGATACCGGAAGGCGTTTTAAATCTGTAAAGCTCTTTACCGGTCTTCGCGTCGACCGCTTTCAAGTAGCCTTCCAGAGTGCCGTAGAAAACGACACCGCCGGCAGTAGCCAACGAACCTGACCATACCGAGAATTGCTCTTTGTTAGACCAAATGATTTTACCGGTTGTAGCATCCCAAGCAGTGAATTGACCTAGGTTGTTAGAGCCGTCTTCTTTTCCTGTGATTGCATCTTTACCGGCTGGGAACATAGACAATGTCGCGCCAACATAAGGTTGGCCGGCAGTGTATTCAACCTCGAACGGTTCGTAGTCCATGCAAACGTGGTTGCCGGAAATGTAGAAATAACCGGTTTGCGGAGAGTAAGAGACAGGCTGTTGGTTTTTGCTTCCTAATGCAGCAGGGCAAACGCCTTGAGTGTTTTCGTCTTCACCGTTATATTCCGTGCTGTATTGAGAAACGACTTGCGGACGGCCGGATTTCATGTCGACATGAGTCGCCCAGTTAACCGCTTTGTCGAATTTTTCGGCAACCAACAATTCGCCGGTAACGCGATCCAGCGTGTAGCCGAAACCGTTACGGTCGAAGTGAACGGCGGTTTTGCGCAATTTGCCGTTGATTTTTTGATCGACTAGCGCGACTTCATTGATTCCGTCGTAATCCCATTCGTCATGCGGGGTCATTTGGTAAACCCATTTGACTTCGCCGGTGTCTGCGTCACGAGCCCACAATGACATCGACCATTTGTTGTCGCCAGGACGTTGTACAGGGTTCCAAGTCGAAGGGTTGCCCGATCCGTAATAGACCAGGTTCAACTCCGGATCATAGCTGTACCATCCCCAGGTGGTGCCGCCGCCGATTTTCCATTGGTCGCCTTCCCAAGTGCTGGTGCTCGAGTCTTTGCCGACCAGTTGAACTTTGCCGTCTTTCCAAGTTGTCGTTTTGCTTGAATTGATCAGAGTATCTGAATCGGGGCCCATGCTGTAGCCTTTCCAGTCCAACTCGCCGGTGCGGATGTTGTAAGCCGCCAAGAAGCCGCGCACGCCGAATTCACCGCCGGAGATGCCTGTGATGACTTTGTCTTTAACAACCAAAGGCGCTTGGGTGTTGGTCATGCCCAATTTAGGGTCGCCGTTTTGCACGCTCCATACGCGTTTACCGGTTTTTGCGTCCAATGCAGTCAAGACAGTATCGGATTGTTGCAAGAAGATTTTGCCGTCGCCGTAAGCCAGACCTCGGTTAACGGTATCGCAACACATCACAGGAATCGTGACGTCGGCGTCTTGTTGCGGAGTATATTCCCAAATGACCGCTTGAGACTTTTGGTCGATCGCATAAACGGTGTTAGGGAACGGAGTGTGAATATACATGACGTCATTGACAACTAGAGGGCCGCCTTCATGACCGCGCAGAACGCCGGTTGAAAAAGTCCATGCAGGTTGCAGGTTTTTGACGTTAGAAGTGTTGATTTGTTTGAGTTCGCTGTAACGGGTGCCGTGATAGTTACCGCCCCAAGTTGCCCAGTTCGCAGGGTTCTTGGTCAATTTTTCAACTTCGCTATTCGCTTGAGATACTGCAGGTACTGCAAGCAGGGCAGCGACAGTTGAGGCAATCAGCCAGCTTTTGACAGGCTTCTTCATATATTTCCTCCTGGTATCCTGTTACGCGACAGAATACGGGTTATGATTTTTAAGACTAATATTAGTTTTAAGTAATTTATGGGGCGACGATCATTCCCTCTACCGGAGAACTAACAAGTGCCGCGCCAGGTGTGTAAATTTAAGGATTTTTTCCTAAAAGTCAACTTTTAAGGCGGACGACAAGCCTTTAAATTACACTGTCGTTCGGGAATATAAGCTCAGGGTTCGGCTTATCGAGCTCATTGTATCAACAACCTTCTATTATGCAAATTTCCTACTTGCTTTCTGTTGTTTTGGTGTTTCTGACCGTTGCAATGGTGATTGCCGGATTGACCAAGCATTTGCGGTTGCCTTATACCGTTTTGTTAGTGTTAATGGGCTTGATGATTAATTTAACTAGCACGTTGACCGATCAAGTGGCCTTTGTGGGTGGGTTTCGATTGACTCATGAATTGGTGTTGTTTGTCTTTTTACCGGCATTGATTTTCGAATCCGCGATGAGTCTCGATGCGCGGGCCTTATTAAAAGATCTGGTTCCGGTTGTCGTGATGGCGATTCCGGGTATGTTGATTTCGGCATTTCTGGTTGGCCTTGGATTAGTGGTGTCGCTACAGCTCGATTGGCTTGTCGCGCTATTGTTCGGTGCACTGATTTCTGCAACGGATCCGGTCGCCGTGATTGCTTTGTTTAAGGAACTTGGTGTCAGTCGAAGGCTTGCTGTATTGGTAGAGGGCGAATCGTTATTCAACGATGCCACGGCGATCGTATTATTTAATATCGTACTCGGTTTTCTTTTGACCGGACAGTACGACTGGGCCGATTCGCTATCGGCAGTTCCGGCTTTTATTCGGGTGTTTGTCGGCGGCGCGGGAGTCGGTGTTTTCGGCGGCCTGCTATTTAGCGAATTGATAGTTAGGCTGGCTCAAAGCGGACGCAGTATTATTTTAGTATTTACGCTGATTATGGCTTATTCGGCGTTCATCGTTGCCGAGCGCATTTTCCATGTGTCGGGCGTCATGTCGGTGTTGGCTTCTGCGTTATGTTTTAAAATAGTCGGCTTGCCGAGGTTGTCGGGTGACATCGAGCATGTTGTCAAAGAATTTTGGGAAGTTATTGTTTTAATATTTAATTCGTTGCTGTTCATTATGATCGGCTTATCGGTGGATCTATTCTCGTTGCTCGGTAATTGGAACCCTGTTTTGTGGGCGGTAATGGCTGTGGCAATCGCGCGAGCCGTGAGTATTTATGCGTTCATGCCGTTTACGAACTATTTATTCGGGTTGCCTAAAATTTATCTTACTAGCCGGCATATCATGTGGTGGGGTGGTCTGAAGGGCGGTTTGGCAGTGGCGATTGCTTTCTCGATACCCGATACAGTGGCTGATAAACAATTATTGAAAGAGTTGACGCTAGGCGTTGTGATGGTGAGTATGCTGGTTAATGCATCTACGCTTAGGCCGCTGATGCATTGGTTGAAAATAGATCGCTTGAGCAATGAAGAGTGGCTCGAGTTACAGCAAGGCATGATTCAGCTTAAGTATTCGGTCGATGATGTTTTGCATAGCTTTGCTAATTTGCATTTACTTAACAGTGATATTCAAAATTCGGTTGTCTTCGATTTGCGCAAAAAATTGCCGTCGAGCGACAAGCCGATGTCCGAGGATCAGCAGTTAAAACAATTGCATTTGTTGGCATTGCAAGCCGAAACGGATGAGTTGGCGCGGTTGCACGATATCGGTCTGGTTAATTATTACACCTATTTTAATTTTCAGGATCTATTGAGAAAAGACCGGGCGAAAACGATAGAGGAGTTGTTGCTCATCGAATCCGCTAAAGATGAAAATAATCCGTTTTTGCGGTTTGAAATGTCGATGATCCACTTTTTAAGCAAATACGAGTGGACGCTCGGTTTGCTCATTAAATACCAAAGCGGCCGGTTTTCGAATCTCATTCGTCATGATATTGCCGGTGTATTGATGGCGCATGTCGCTTTGCAAAAACTTAAAACTGCCGACCCGAATTTATCCGGCGACAAATTAAATATCATTAAAAAAATATATCGGAACCGCTTGCATCGAAGGCAAGGACGTTTAAAGCGCTTCGGCGAATTATTTCCTGATTTTTATCGTCAATATGAAAACAGGCTGTTTCAAGAAGTGGCGCTGCTTTATTCGCATAAGCTAGTTGTTGAGGAATACGAACAAGGCAAATTGTCGGTTAAGGTCTTTCGGCGATTAGAACAGTGCTTATTCGATGCGCAAAAACAATTGCCGGCTATGACGGCAAGTTTGAGTCTGGCTAAACGAGATGATTGGTTTGATAGCGTCCCTTTGTTTTCCGGTTTGCCGAGGTTGGTAATCAAACGCTTAGCGGAGCAGGCGCGATATATTAGTTTCTTGCCTGGAGATACCTTGTTCAATGAAGGTGACAAAGGCGATTGTATTTATATATTAGTCAGCGGCAGCGTCAATGTATTCAAACAGGATGAGCAGGGGCAAAGCTTTCATGTCGCCGAATTACGTAAAGGCAGCTTTATCGGCGAGCATGCGTTATCAGCCAAGGCTGTCAGAACCGCGACGGTTAGAGCTAAAACGTATATTACCGTGCTGCGCTTGTCAGTCGAGCAGGTTGTTGAATTGTCGCAGCAAGCTCCCGATTTAGCCGGTCGATTACGGGACGCGGAATTTGGGTATTATGCTTGATAATGAAAGGTGAAAGAGGGGCGCTATTTGTTGGGATGTTAAATGGCTTCGAGGCGATGGCCTTGCTTGGTCCAGCATAGAACTTGTGCACTGTTTTTTTTCCAGTCGGGTAATACGAAGCGCTTCGCCTTTTGTCCGTCGATTTCGAATTCATGGATCGCCGGTCGGTGTGTGTGGCCGTGGATCAGTTGCAACACGCTGTGTTCGCGCATTATCTCGATAACGGTCTGTTGGTTGACGTCCATGATGTCTTGCGTTTTGCCGCGTTTGTGGAAATGGCTGCGCAAGCGGTACCAGCGGGCGGCGATTAGCCTTAGCCATAAAGGCTTGGAAAGTACACTTTGCTGCCACTCCGGGGTATGCGATTTTTCGCGGAATGCTTGATAAGGGAGGTCGTCGGTGCAGAGCAGGTCGCCGTGAGACAGCAAGGTCGGCGTTCCGAATAAATCGATCACGGCATAATCGCCGAGCAGATTCACGCCCGTTTCGTCGCAAAATCGTTGCCCGAGCAGGAAATCTCGATTGCCTTGCTGCAAATAGACTTGCGTGCAGGATGAGGTTAGTTGTTTGAGGTGCTTTCTGATTTTACCGTTCGGCGGCGTCGGATCGTCATCGCCTATCCAGGCATCGAATAGGTCGCCGAGAATGTAAACGGCTTCGGCGCGCGGCGCCTGACGTTCCAAATAAGATAGGAAACGCTTGGTGATTTCGGTTTTTTCAAGCGAGATATGCAAGTCTGAAATAAATTGGATTTCGCGGGGCATGGGCAAAAGACCGGCTTGTTGAATTGGGGGAAGGCGGGGTAGGGAATGGAGAACGGATGCGGCTAAGGACTTTGTAACAAAAAACTTCCCATTAAATTATTGTTCCCATGCTCTGCGTGGGAATGCATCCCGGGACGCTCTGCGTCCCCGATGACCGATTAAACAAGCAAAGGCCAACCCATGCACTTCCTAAAGTCTATCATGCAACCTAACTGTCGCAGTCGACGCACAGCGTCTAAAGCAGCGTTCCCACGCAGAGCACTCATCGTTATACATAAGTCAAAAATTACCTTTTCGCAATCTTAACCAACGAGACCTCAATACCATTTATTGTCACTTAACACTCGCGGATCACCTAGCGCTAGGCGATCCGCGTAGGGTACGCTGTGCGTACCATGGTAGTCCCGCAATGTTCATGTTTTGGTACGCGCAGCGTACCCTACAATTTATGTATAACGATGAGCACAAGGCATGGGAACGATAAGCTTGCGTGGGATGTCGACCGGCAGCATCCGTGTTCCATTGGCAAAAAAGTCTTATTCGACGATTTCGGCTTTTTCGATCACGATGTCGGTTTTCGGAACATCCTGATGCATGCCGCGGTTGCCGGTCGGTTGCTTGGCCATCGCATCGACCACGTCCATCCCCTCGATCACTTCGCCGAAAACGGCATAGCCCCAGCCGTTCGGAGTCGGACTAGTGTAATTCAAGAAGGAATTGTCCTTGTAATTGATGAAAAATTGCGCGGTTGCCGAATTCGGATCGGGCGTGCGAGCCATTGCCAACGTGCCGCGGTTGTTTTTTAAACCATTATCGGCTTCGTTTTTGATCGGTTCGCGAACGGCTTTTTGGTTGAAATCGGCGTCGAAGCCGCCGCCTTGGGCCATGAATCCCGGAATAATGCGGTGGAAGATCGTGCCGTTATAAAAGCCATCTTTAACGTAAGTCAGAAAGTTTTCGGATGAGATCGGCGCTTTTTCGTGATTCAATTGAATTGTGATTTCACCCAGTGTCGTGGTGAGTTTGACCTTATTTGCTTGTTCTGACATTGTATTTTCCTTTGCAAAAGAATGGGTTGTTGCTAGTAGCAGTATTGTAGCGGTAAAAAGAGTACGCATGGTTGATTCCCGTGAGTAACAAGTAACCAAGAATTCTATGTGTTTTTGTCTTGAAAGAGAAGTGCCGGCTTGGTACATTGCCCTGCTTTGTTGTTAACCCGCCTTATCTGTCATGTTGAAAATATATAACACTCTGACGCGCCAAAAAGAACTTTTTAAACCCCGTGTCGAAGGTAAGGCCGGTTTGTACGTCTGCGGTATGACGGTCTACGATTATTGTCATGTCGGGCATGCGCGTGTGATGGTCGTATTCGATGTCGTTTCGCGTTATTTGCGTTACTCGGGCTATAACCTGACCTATGTGCGCAATGTAACCGATATCGACGATAAAATCATTCAACGCGCACGAGACAACGGCGAAGATTTCCACGCCCTAACCGAGCGCTTCACCGAGGCGATGCATGAGGACGAGCGCGCGCTTTCAGTATTGCCTCCCGACATCGAGCCAAAAGCGACGCAATCAATTCCTGAAATCCTAGCAATGATCGAAAAGTTGATTGCGAATGGCTTAGCCTATGTCGGTTCTAACGGCGATGTATTTTATTCGGTCTCGAAATTTAGCAACTATGGCCGTTTGTCCGGCAAAAACCTTGCCGAGCTGCAAGCCGGCGAACGTGTCGAGATTGAGCAAGCCAAGCAAGATCCTCTGGATTTCGTGCTATGGAAAGCGGCCAAGTCCGGCGAGCCAGCTTGGGAATCGCCTTGGGGTCAGGGGCGTCCCGGCTGGCATATCGAGTGCTCGGCGATGTCGACCGGTTGCCTGGGTAATCATTTCGACATACACGGCGGCGGCATGGATCTGCAATTTCCGCATCACGAGAACGAAATCGCGCAATCGGAAGGCGCGACCGGCGAAAAGTTTGTCAATTACTGGATGCACAACGGCTTCGTGCGTATCAACGAAGAAAAAATGTCCAAATCGCTGGGTAACTTCTTTACCGTTCGCGAAGTATTGAAGCGCTACCGGCCGGAAGTCGTGCGCTTTTTCATCTTGACTAGCCACTACCGCAGTCCGCTAAATTATTCCAACGAACATCTGGACGAGGCGGCGGTCGCGTTGACCCGTCTGTATACCTCGTTACGTGGTATCGATGCCGGCGAGTTTGAAGTCGACGCCGATTACGAGGCGCGCTTTAAAGAAGCGATGGACGACGACTTCAATACGCCGGTCGCGTTGTCGGTGCTGTTCGATCTGGCTAGGGAACTCAATAAAGTTAAAGATTCCGATAAGCAAAGGGCGAGTCAATTGGCCGCCACTATACGGGCGCTGGGCGGTGTTCTGGGTATATTGCAAGACGATGCCGAGCGCTTTTTGAAAGAAGGCGATAACCAAACCGAAGGCTTGACGACCGAGCAAATCGAAACGTTGATACAGGCGCGAATCGACGCCAAAAAGAACAAGAATTGGGCGGAAGCCGATAAAATACGCGATCAATTGAAGCAACAAGGCGTGATACTCGAAGACGTTCCGGGCGGAGGCACTAACTGGCGTCGGGAGTAAACGTCGCCGAAGCGGCACGACTTTAATGACAAAATAAGCAAATCGATCCATGACCAATATCAAAGACAAATCGTTACAAACCTATCTCGATGAATTGGCCAGCAAGACGCCGACACCGGGCGGCGGCAGTGCCGCTGCGTTGATGGGCGCGCAAGCAACCGCGCTGGTTGGCATGGTGTGCAACTTGACGATAGGCAAGCCGAAATACGCCGAATTCGAAGCGGAAATGGGCGTACTATTGGACAGGTCCGAAGCGTTACGCGAACGGCTAACCGGCATGATCAAGGCCGACGTCGACGTCTTTGACCGGTTGATGGCCTGTTACGGCATGCCGAAAGAGACTGAACAACAAAAGGCGGTCCGATCCGAAGCCATACAGTCCGTATTGAAAGAAGCGACCGAAGTGCCGCTTGAATGCGCCCGAGCTTGCTTCGAAACGATCGAGCTATGCCGGATTGCCGCCGAAAAAGGCAATACCGGCGTCATTAGCGATGCGGGCGTCGCTGTCATGTCCGCTTACGCCGGTTTAAAAAGCGCGGCATTGAATGTCTATATCAATGTCGGTAGCTTGAAAGACAAGGAGTTTGCCGAACGTAAGACTCAGGAACTCGAATTGATTTTGGAAGGCACCGAACAAGCAGTCGATGATGTTTATCGCATTGTAAAAGAAAGGCTATAGAAACAAGCCGAACGCCGAGCGTTCGCCGTTATACACATCTCTTTGAGATAAGCTGTGCGTACCATGGCAGCCCCTCCAATATTAACCAAGCCCTCATGGTTTGATGTGGCTAGAAATTTGCTGTTTAACGGCATAAAGGTACGCGAAGCGTACCCTACAATTTATGTATACTCATCATAGATCAAAATTCGGCACCGGGATGTCCGTCAAAGGGCGCCGTGAATAACTCCCTGTAGGCTCTATGCCAGCTCCATGCTGGCCTCTCACCTAGCGTTAGGTGAGGGGCCGCACACCCCGGTGCCTCCTCAGTCAGGCGCTGCCGAAATTTGAAGTACGAAAGGTATATAACTATGAGCGCAGAGCGCGGGAACGATAATTGCCGGGGGACTGAATAGTTACCAATAACTTGTTATACGTTTGTATAGCGCTTTCGCTCACCAAAAAGGTTGGCGAGAATGTTTAAGGATTTAGTCGCAAATAACTTCCCTATTTTACGGAGGGTTCGGTAACTCGATTGGCAGGTGTCGGCGGTAGGTAGCGCTGCCGTTAAGCCCCCATGGACGGGGTCACGGCGTTCCTCGATAGATACATCCCATACCTTTTATTCTTAGACGGTTTTTCAATCAAAAGGGAGTAGGTTGAATTACTTTTTGAGTTTATTATTAAAGATTAAAAAAATCTATTGACGAAAGTCATGAGAGTCTTTATCATACGCAGCTCTTCACGGGTGGATAGTTAGACAAGATTCGAACTCATTCACGAAGGTCAATCGGGGTATAGCGCAGTTTGGTAGCGCGCCTGCTTTGGGAGCAGGATGTCGGGGGTTCGAATCCCTCTACCCCGACCATACTGCGCTTGTAGCTCAGCTGGATAGAGCATCGGCCTTCTAAGCCGAGGGTCGCAGGTTCGAGTCCTGCCAAGCGTGCCATCTCCTGTTGAAATACTTTTCTGTGGTGATCGTAGCTCAGTTGGTAGAGCCCCGGATTGTGATTCCGGTTGTCGCGGGTTCGAGCCCCGTCGTTCACCCCATCCAAATCTAACCCCTTCTCTCTCCCCTCCGCTTTCACATTGTCTACTGTGACACAAAACTGTGTCGACGTTGCGCCATTACAATGCCTTTCAAAGCCGGTTTTCTCGCTGTTAGCCTTATATCTGCGTTGTATCTAGATTTTATCGATCATCGTTTAGACGCCTTCTTTAGTTCTGCCGAAATTTAAAGTGCGAAAGCTATAATCTTGCGGTTGTCGAGGGTGCAGAATTTAGCCCTGCCTGGCGTCTATTGACAGTTCCCCCGCACCAAATTTTGATCTGTAAAGAGCAGTATATCGTTTTGGAGAAACAGGAGTTTTACTCATCTTCTTTCAACCGGTGCCCGCAATATTTACAATAGACGGCGTCGAAGTCGTGGCCGGTCGCGCCGCAATCGGGGCACGGTCTGTTGTCTATTCGGCTTTGCTTTTGGCTTTTCATCAGTTCCGCGCTGTAAATGCCAGTCGGCACGGCGATGATTCCGTAGCCCATGATCATGATAGTCGAGGCGAGTAATTGTCCTAATGCGGTTTGTGGCGAAATGTCGCCATAACCGACCGTGGTGATCGTGACGATGGCCCAGTAGACCGATCTGGGAATGCTTGTGAAACCGGCTTCGCTACCTTCGATGATATACATCAGAGCGCCGAATACCACGACCAGCGTCAAGACCGTATACAAAAATACCGCAATTTTTCGAAAGCTATTGTTTAGTGCAATCAGTAGAACGTTAGCTTCGCGCATGTATTCGGATAACTTCAATACTCTGAATATGCGCAGCAATCGTAAGATTCGCAATGTCAGCATATATCCGACGCCGGGAATCAGTAGTCCCAAATAAGTCGGCAGGATCGAGAGCAGATCGACGAAGCCGAAAAAACTACGTGCATACAGCAAGGGGCGGCGTACCGAAAGTAGGCGTAAAATATATTCGAGCGTGAATAACAGCGTAAAAAACCATTCCGATAAATAGAGCAGTTGTCGATATTGATTACGTATCGTTTCGACGCTATCGAGCATAACTGCGACGATGCTGAGTAAGATCATGATGATCAAAACAACGTCGAAAGCCTTTCCTGCTTTGGTTTCAGCGCCGAAAATGATCCGGTTCAAGGTTTGCCGCCAAGCCGAGGTAGGGCTTTCTTCATGGGGGCGAGGGCGTTTCGAAGGCGGTTGAATGGTCATGGCGGCGTTTTCGGGGTTTTAATAAATAAGAAGGCCTACTTTAGCCGCTAACGACAAGGCTATCGGTTGGAGAAAGAATTCGATTCGAATAGAAGGCGTTCGGACTTTATCTCGAAATAGCGGGCAAACAGCAAGATCAAAATACCGCTGATTGCCAGTAGATAACAATACTCTGCGAGGCTTTGCCGGGCTATCTTTTCGGTGTATTGAATCGGCTTGTTTTCCAGTCGTCCGATTTCGTCGATGACGTTTTGAAGGGCTTCCGGGTTTTGGGCTTCGAAAGCTTTATACGGAATGCCGATGCTTTGGAAAAACTGATGCAGAAAATATTCCGGCGAGGTGGTTTCGTTTGCATTGGCCGGCTTGCTATCGAGAGGGAGGCTTCTATCGTCGCGCAGATAAACCCAATACAGCATGACTTTGTATTGATGGAACAACTGGGCAAGCGTGCTTTGCGTTTCGAGATCGATGCGCGCGGCGCCGTCCGATACCAGTAAAATGACGCGCGATCCAGTCAACGGACGTTCCTGAAAATAGTCCAACGCCATCGCGAGACCCGGCGCGATGTTAGTGACGCCTCGGCCGCGCGACCGGGTCGCGTCGATCGCGGCCAGAGTCGCGGTTTTGTTTTGGGTCAACGGCATGACATGAATGGGCGCTGTGCTGAACGAAATCATGCCGAAAAAATCGTCTTTTCTGCGTGTAATGAAATCTCTGAGTAAGTCCCGGGCAATTGCGATCTTACTTTCTTTTGCCGCACCGCCGAAATAACGGCCGGCGAAGTTTTCGTTCATGCTCGCGCTTCGGTCGAGTAGGATGACGATTTCGGCGCCCTGGCCGAGTCGTTGCACGGTTTGCTCCTTGAGATAGGGCCCCGATAGCGCAATCAGCAACAACAGAATGACGCCGGCACCAATCAACTTCAATAGTGTAAACAACAAAAACGACAAAGGGTCGAACGGTAATATCGACAGGCTTGAGTAACGCAGTGCGGGTAAATGCTTACCGAAAAACGACAGTAAGGCCAGCGGTGAAAACAGCAATACCCACGGATGACTTAGCGCTAAATCCATCGATTACTCCTTTCGAGTTTCCGGTATAGCAAGCACAGTTTCTCGACTTGAGCCGGACTTATTGCCGATGATTCGCTAGCGGCATCGGCAAAGAAGAGTTGCCGCGAAATGGCGAATAAAGCTTCGGTCTTTTCTCGAACCGGTAAAAATTTCGGATGACGTTGAAAAAAGTCCGGCAATTGTCCGGCAAAGAGTGTTTCGCCGGCCAGTTCATTCAAGGCATGATGAAAGCATTGCAAGGCTTGTAAGCTGACCGCTCTCGATTGTGGCAACTTTTTGAGTTTTTTGATTTCCCGGCAGGCTTTGCCGAATGAGCCGCTGTAACGTTCGAGAAACGGGATTTTGCCGTAAAACCACACGATATAGAGCAATATAATCGAAGATACCCCGAGCAAATAAGTCAAGGCGCGGCGGTGCGAAGTCGTATCGATTAGGCGCGGCGGCGCTTCCGATTCGGGCTCGATGTCGCGATCCGCTTTGTTTTTTGGAATCAGCGGATGATAACTGAAAGTCCAAGGCGGAAGCGTTTCAATTTCGGGCTTGCCTCGGTGCATGAAGCGAATCGGCAATGGTGGGATCGTCAATTCCTCGGTGGCGCGCACGCTCTTGAAAACCTGATAGGTGATCGCAAGCGAGTAGTCTTTCCCCGATTTACTTGGTATTGATTCGATACTATAAAGTCTAAGCCATTCGTTGATCGGGCCAGGGGTCGGCAGAAAGCCGGATTCCAGTGTATAGAATAACGGTACCCCGATATGGGCCGTCAAGGTGATTTTGTCGCCAAGGCTGTAGCCGTAGTTGCGCGGCGTATCGAGTTCGATTTCAATGTTGGCCGCGTTTGCGGTTATGGCGCCCGATAAATACAGCAATAGCCATAAGTAAAAATGAGCTAAGGAACGAGCATGAAACAATTTAGACAACTGTTGGAAGGGGGGGCGGTGGCTCGATTGGCAGGTGTCGGCGGCAGGGATAGCGGCCGTCAAGCCTACACGGACGTATTCACGGCGTCCTGTCAAGCGAGTCACCGAACCTCCGCAAAGCCTGCTAATTGTAGAAGTTATTTTGTGCATATTCCTAGGTGTTTATTGTTCATAGAAATAATGGGTGAGCTGATCGGCCTGAAAGGTGTCGTCGAGAAAAAACGCTTGGCGGCCGTAGCGCATAAACAAATGCTTGAGCCGTTCTTGCCGGTCTTCGAATGTCGCGATGATTTTGCGTTTCAGCGTCGGACGCATCAGTAATTGCCGGTCTTTACCGGTTTCCGGGTCTGCCAGGCGTACCAGGCCCCATTCCGGCAGATTACGATACTCTTGGGGATACCATAATACGACCGGTATCACGTCGTGTTTCAACAGCGAATCGAAAATCTCGGCGGTTTCATGCAATGGAAAATGAAAGTCGGAGACTAGAAAAATCAAAGAGCGATGCCGAGGACAATGTTCGGCGATCGAGAGCAGGCTTCGGCAATGGCTGTCGTCGGGGTCGAATTGCCCGAGCCGGTCTACGAGTTCGGCGGCGCCGCCTTTATACCAGCGCGGCGGTAGATGAAAGTCCGGCAGTAAATCCTGTCCGCAGCCGAAAAAGCCGAAATGATCGCCGCTGCGATAGGCCGAATAAGCCGTCAATTCGGTAAACCGTGCCAAGGTTTTCATTTTGCCGTGAAAGCTCATCGATGCCGATAAGTCTGCAATGATGTTGACCGAAATCAAGCCGCGCTGGCGAAAAGTCCTGACCATGAATTGGCCGAACGGGTCGAGCAGACTGGCATGAATATCGATATTGTGCGCTTCGGGACGGGCAATCAACGGCGCATGCCCGTGAAACTCATGTTCGCCGCCGCTGTGTTTGCCGGCATGACGGCCAGGGTGCGCGCTCGCGGTGCGCCAAGGCAATTGATAATGAAATTCTTCGAGCATCGTCGGCTTGTGGTAGTAAGCGGTTAGTAGTGAGCGGTGAGCGGAAAGATAAATAATAAAATTCTTAGAACATCATCCGATTAAGTTTCGCGTACAAATGGACTTAAGCAAATTTTCTTAGGGTGCCGCTACTTGCTGAAGTATTTTTTGGCTGAGCTGTTCGGCGAGCTGTGTGCGTCTCAATTCGTAAGTCGGATTGAAAAACACCCGGTGCGCGATCGTTTCATGGAAAATTTCGCGGATGTCTTCCGGTAAGACGTGCGTACGGCCGTTTAGCCAAGCCGTCACGCGCGCCGCGCGCATCAGCATGCCGGCACCGCGTGCGCTGGCTCCCGCGAGGATTAGCCGGTCCATGTCGACGTTGTCCAATACAATCGAAAAGTCTTTCGGAAAGCGGGTCGCCTGCCAAAGTTGCAATGCATAATTTTGCAAGGTTTCGCTGGCTTGAATGTGATGCTGAATTTGCCGGCTGATATCGTTCAATTCACGGTAGGGGAGGATGCCCGGCTGTATTGTCTCGATCAATGCGTCGACATCGTAGAATCTCGGATTGAACATCAATTCGCGCTGCAGGGCCGGGTCTTCCGGTGTTTCGATTTTTAGCTCCATCATGAAGCGGTCGCGGGCCGCGGACGGTATTTCGAAGGTTTCGTCCTTTTCGACTCTGTTGCGGTCGGCGAAGACCTGTAAATGCGGGAAATAATGTTCGCGGTTGAACGCCGTGACCGATTTTTCGGCCATCACGCGCAGCAGCAATGAATGGACCTGGGGTCTAGCGCGGTTGACTTCGTTGAAGAAGAAGGTCGACAGCTCCTCTCCATGTTTTAATATCGGGCCGGGGTCGACCTGCGGTTTGCCGGCTTCATTGATGTAGGTGTGGTAGACCAGGTCGTTCGGCATTAGGTCGATCGTGCCTTCGATGCGTTCGTAGGCACCGCCGATGCCGCGTGCAACGGCTCTCAACAAGGTGGTTTTACCAACTCCGACATCGCCTTCGAGCATCGCATGGCCGCGCGCGAATATCGCGGTCGTGACGAGTCGTACCGGGCGTTCGAGTCCGATCACGGCTTTGTTGATTTCCTGTTCGAACAGTGCGGCGCGGTTATGCCAATCGGCTAGGTTTCGGTCGGTCATTGTGGTGTTTAGTTTAAGTGCTGTTGTTAGAATTAATTGGGCAAAGGTTAACCGGATATGGATTTTGAGTGAAGCTTTAGTTCCTTGGTAAGACGGAGTGCGCTGTCCTACACCTTTCGACCGTGGTCAAAACATATCGAAACGTTCGCGTCAGGAAGTGGAAAATAAAGCCATCAAAGCCTGTTTGTCAATGAATTGCTCCGGTCAATACCGAATTCTAACCGGTGCAATCGCAAAGAAGATAAGAAAACCGAAAAAAGAAACGATGGCCAACCATTTGGTGATGCCGTAAAGTTTGCGAATGCCCCGATTGGCTTTTTTGACGATTTCGAATTCCTCCAAGTAAACCGTTTCGCAGGCGCCGTTGCCGGTGTCGTTTCGGGTAATGCTGGTGCCGCGAAAGAAGTTATTGCTTTTGTTGGCATATTCGGCCAATACGCCCTTGAAACGGATATGATCGCCCGGCTCTGCGGACATCAGCGCTTTTTTGATGCGGTCGTCGTTGGTCAGTAAATGATTGTTCGACAGTGCGTTCATCTTGAATAAAGCCCCTGTCTCGTAGTCTTGCCAGGAAGCCCAGCATGTCCAGCTATCGTTATGAAACTTCATTTGCCGGTAAACGCCGGAACCGACATTTTTACCCCAGATCACGCATAAGTCGCGAAGGTTTATAAAATCATGCCAGCGTTTGTGGTGCCAGATGTTGGTGAAGGCATCGGCGTCGCTGTAACTGACGACGACGCCGTGTAGCTCATAGTCATACAAAGGCGTGATCGTATATTCCTGATCGTTGACTCGGCTCTTGAACGGCTCGGCCTTTATCTTGGCTTGAGCCGGTTCTTCGAGATAACCGAGATCGTAAAAATTCGGCTCCGGTAAATGGTCTTTTTTGAAATAAAGCAGGACTGTCAGTAATGCGCTGACGATGAAAACCCATTTGAATAGCTGCTCGAAAAAGGAACTGGTAGCCATGGTTCAGATTGGTCGTAAAAATTGAAATTATAGTCCAACCGTTAAAATGCCTGATATATAGAAGGGCTATTTTTTACTGCAACGGTTCCCATTCTAAAAGGCTTTCTTCAATAAGTCTCATTTAAACGATAGCGTTTGTTTATTGCGCACTCCAAGGCTTCTGTGTATGCTCCGTGCATGCAAATACAACTGATTACTATCGGCAATAAAATGCCGGCTTGGGTACAATCCGGTTATGATGAATACGCTAAGCGACTGCCGAGAGAGTGCGAATTGGTGCTCAAGGAGATTCCGCCGGGCAAGCGGGGTAAAAATAGCGATTCGGCCCGTATAGTCAAGGACGAAGGCGATAAAATGATCGCGGCAATCGCCAAAGACGCGCATGTCGTGACCTTGGACGTCCTCGGAATACCTTGGTCGACGCCGGAATTGTCGGTTGCCTTGAAACGATGGCTCGAAAGCGGGCGGAATGTCGCCTTATTTGTCGGCGGACCCGAAGGATTGTCCGATGATGCGAAACAATTGGCGCGCGAATCCTGGAGTCTGTCCAAGCTGACTTTTCCGCATCCATTGGTGCGTGTGATTGTTGCCGAACAGATTTATCGCGCCTGGAGTATTTTAAATAACCATCCCTATCATCGCGAATGAGTGTGCAAATCCTATTGGCTTCGGCGTCTCCGCGCCGTCAGGAACTGTTAACGCAAATCGGAGTCAGTTTTAAGGTGTTTCCGGTCGATATCGATGAGACGCCTTACTCAGGTGAGGCGCCTTTGTCTTATGTTCGACGTATCGCTGCCGAAAAATCGGCCGTAGCACTGGAGCGGAGTGGGGCAAGGCTGCCGATTCTGGCCGCTGATACGGCGGTGATCTTGGACGGACGGATTATGGGCAAGCCGAAGGATAAGGCCGATTGCCTGGCCATGCTTCGCATTTTGTCGGGACGGACGCATCAGGTCTTTAGCGCAATATCGCTCAGAGGCTTCGAACACTGGCAAGCCGTCAATGTTACCGAGGTCAGTTTTCGTGATATCAGCGAAGATGAAATCATCCGCTATTGGCATAGCGGCGAGCCAGTCGACAAGGCGGGTGCTTATGCGATTCAGGGTTTAGGCGGCGTGTTCGTCAAATCGATTACCGGCAGTTTTAGCGGCGTGGTTGGTTTGCCGCTGTTCGAGACGGCTGAACTTTTAGCGAAACAAGGGATAACGATTTTCAAATGAGTGAAGAAATTTTAATCAATGTCACGCCGCCGGAAACACGCGTTGCCGTCATCGAAAACGGAGTCTTGCAGGAACTGATTATCGAGCGTAGCCGACAACGCGGTTTGGTCGGTAATATCTATAAGGGTGAAGTCTGCCGAGTATTGCCCGGCATGCAAGCGGCTTTTGTCGATATTGGTTTGTCCAGGGCTGCCTTTTTGCACCTATCCGATTTATGCAGCAAGGATTTGGAAAAAAAAGGATCGGCGAATATCGAAAGCTATCTGCACGAGGGGCAACATATCGTCGTGCAAGTGACCAAGGACCCAATCGGCACTAAAGGCGCGCGATTAACCACCGAAATCTCGATTCCGTCGCGTTTTCAGGTTTATATGCCCTATGCCAATAATTGCGGTGTGTCTCAACGGATCGAATGCGATGCCGAGCGTGCTAGGCTCCGTGCTTGTCTTGAATCGTTTCGCGAAAAAAACCAATGTGGCGGATTTATTGCTCGTACGGCAGCCGAATGCGTCGAGGAAGCGGTTTTGTATTCCGATATGACTTTCCTGCTCAAGCTTTGGACGACAATTTCGGAAAGCATTAATAGCGCGCAACCGAAGCAGTTCATTCATAAGGACTTGCCGCTGAGTGTCAGAACGTTGAGGGATCTATACAAAGAAGGTATCGAGAGGGTGCGCGTCGATTCTAAGGAAACTTATCTCAAGCTGGTCGAATTCGCGAAGATTTTCGTGCCCGATATCGTCGATGTGATCGAGCATTATACCGGCGAGTGTCCGGTCTTCGATATTTACAGCGTCGAAGAGGAAATTCAGCGTGCGCTGGATCGTAAGGTCATGTTGAAATCAGGAGGACACTTGGTGTTCGATCAAACCGAGGCGATGACGACGGTCGATGTCAATACCGGCAGTTATGTCGGCGGGCGTAATCTTGAGGAGACGATTTTTAAGACCAATTTGGAGGCTGCTCAGACGATATCTCGCCAACTACGATTGCGAAATTTAGGTGGAATTATCATTATCGACTTCATCGATATGCAGAGCCATGAGCATCGCAAACAAGTCTTGCAAGCCTTGGAACGGCATTTGGAAAAGGATAATGCGAAGACCAAAATTACCGAGGTTTCTACGCTCGGTTTGGTCGAAATGACCCGTAAAAGGACTCGGGAAAGTCTCGAGCATATTTTGTGCGAACCCTGTTCGGCTTGCGGCGGGCGCGGTGTGTTGAAAACCGCCGAAACGGTATGTCTGGAGATATTTCGCGAGATTATTCGCGAGGTCAGGCAATACAAAGTTCGGAAGCTAATGGTACTGGCATCGAATGAAGTCGTCGAAATGTTGCTCGATGAGGAAGCCGATATGCTTGCGGAACTCGAGGCATTTTTGAATATTCAGATTAAGTTTAGGGCCGAGGGCGAATATAATCAGGAACAATATGACGTCGTGTTGTTATGATAGGCTGGTTAGCAGTTAGCAGTTAGCAGTTAGCAGTTAGCAGTTAGCAGTTAGCAGTGAATAGGGAATAGGGAATAGGGAATAGGGAATAGGGAATAGGAGGATTGTCCTGATGAATCGAATCATCGATCTTTTTAAATTGAGCCGTTTTTATACCCATCGTAGATCAAAATTCGGCACCAGGGTGCCCGTCAAAGGCCCATCCCCTCACCTAGCGTTAGGTAAGGGGCCGATCACCCTGGCGTCTCCTAAGGCGCTGCCGAAATTTGAAGTGCGAATGATATAAAATCGCATTAACGAGTTTTTAGCTAAGTGATTCATCACATTACGCGGGCCACGCGAATTCTGCTTTTTTGGTCTTTGATTGCTTCGGCATTAGGCTTGACGGCAGTCCGTGTATTAATGAGCGGGCTGGAAAGTTATAAGTTCGAATTAGAGCGAGAAATTGGGGCGCTGATCGATGCCCCGGTTCAAATCGGTCGAATAAAGACCGGTATGCGAGGCATCACGCCGACGTTAATGCTAAAAGATATCAATGTGTTGGATGAGGATGGCAAAAGCCTCTCGACGCCGGTTAATTTTGAAGAGATTCGCTTAAATATCAGTTTATGGCGTGTTCTTTGGACGCGAGAAATTTGGAGGGCATCATGGATATCGATTATCGGTGCCGATGTGTCGATACAGCGAAAACCGGATGGTAGTTTTACACTAGTCGGTTTACAAGCCGGCGGCGAGACCGATTATCCATTGTGGTTGCTGCAAGGAGGGAAATTTGAGCTGCTGCATAGCCGTATTGCTTGGCAAGATGAAATGCGTGGCGGCAAACCCATTCAATTCGAACGAGTCGATTTGGTGATCAATAACGACGGGAGTCGACATCAAATTCATTTGTTGGCGGGCTTACCCGAAAATTTAGGTCATACATTTCGCGTGTCGATGGAATTGAATGGCAATTTTTTCGAACCCGGTAAAATCGACGGCAAGGTGTATTTTGAAGGAACCGGGGTCGACGTGGCCGAGATTATGGCGGGCGAATCGCTATCGGATGTTAGTATTGAATCCGGGGTTGGCGATCTGAAGCTTTGGACGCATTGGCAAAAAAGTCAAATATCCGAAGCGGTCGCAGAGATTAATCTGTCGCGCGTGGCATTGCAGTTCAAGGAAAAGAATGCGTTAGTGCTGGATAGTCTTGAAACGCTCTTTAGGTGGCGCGATGATGGCCGAAGCTTGGCTCTGGATGTTGCTCGATTGGCTGTAGAAGATAATCGGCGGCCTTGGACCGACACGCAGTTCAGTTTGGCTGTTGAGCGAGATGCAGAAAGTGCGTTCAAGAGTTTGGCATTGTCGGCGCATCGTTTGGATTTGATGAATATTTCCGAGCTGATGGCTTGGCCAGGTTTATTGCCGGCTGAACAGGCGGAACGTTTGACGGCACTCAAGTTGTCCGGAAATGTGGAAGATTTTACGCTTTTTGTCGATATTGACAGTCAGCGCTTTGCCGCCGATGGTCTATTTTCCGATTTAGGATTTGCCGGGTTCGATTTCATTCCGGGATTTTCCGGTATAACCGGACATATCCGCGGCAATGACGAGCGAGGCATGGTGCAATTGACGACCGGTCAATCGCAGTTAGCGCCGAATGGAGTGTTTCGCCAAGCGCTATCGTTCGAACGTCTGCAAGGGCGATTCGACTGGCGGCAAACGCTCGATGCCTGGGTCGTTTCCAGCAAGCAAATAATGCTGGATATGTCGGACGTGTCAACGATTAGTCGCTTGTTTTTAACACTGCCAAAAAGCGAAGCCTCGCCAGTACTGGATTTACAAAGTACTTTTTCGGTTGCCGATCTTGGTCAGGTTAAAAATTACCTTCCGGTGGGAAGTATCGATCCCGATACTTTCTCTTGGTTAGACCGCGCGTTTATCTCAGGCAGTATTCCGCGAGGCGGATTGTTATTTTCCGGCGAGTTGGAGAGTTACCCCTTCGCCGAAAGTCAGGGCGTTTTCGAAGTCTTGTTCGATGTTTCCGATATGACGTTGAATTACGACCCGGAATGGCCGAATTTAACCAAAGTTGATGCGCAGGCGCTGTTTTATGGAGCGTCGCTCAAGGTCGACATCAAGAAAGCCGAAACTGCAAATTGCTCGATTAGGCAAGCCGAAATAACTATTCCGATGCTGAATGTTGAGCCCAATCTTTTGGTCAGCGGCGTCGCCGAGGGCAGTATTATTCACGCGTTGGATTTTCTACAGCAAACTCCGATCGGTTCACCGGTCGGTGCGTTGCGAACCGCAGTAACGCCTACCGGAAACACATCTGTTAAACTCGATCTCGATATCCCATTAGTGGGGCTGAAACCGGTTAAGGTCGATGGCGAAGCAACGTTCGATCATGCCTCGCTCGTTGTCCACTCATTCGATTTGCCGGTCGGCAATATCAAAGGGGTTTTAAGATTTAATGGACAGGGGCTTTTCGCCGACAATATACAGGCGGTCGCGTTGGGGAGCCCGATTCGAGTGAATATCGAAAGCGAACCGAAACAAACCACGATTAAAGTCGCGGGAGAAAGCGCCGTTGAGAATCTGAAAAATCAATTTAAGTTGCCATGGTGGGGGCTTGTTGAAGGCAATACCGATTACCGACTGGAATTGGTTTTACCGGCCGAAGACAATCGCACAACTCAAATGACGATCAATTCGGGTTTGAGGGGCTTGTCATTAATCTTACCCGACGGACTCGGAAAAGATAAAGACCAGTCGCGCCCCTTGTCGCTGGTTTTTGACTTGAGCGACGAGCGTTTGTTGCCGGTTAGATTAAATTACGATAATCAGCTGAATGCCGCATTTAAGATTGAGATAGCGGAGCAGGCATTGCATTCGGGGCATTTTCTGTTCGGGGTCGGTGTAGCGGATTATCCGGATGCTCCGGTTATTAAGCTAGAAGCGAATCGCGATAAAATGAATCTCGAAGAATGGCTAAGTTTTATCGATAGGGACGGTGTCGCAAAAGACGAGTCGATGCCTGTATACGAAATCAAAATAAGAACCAGTCAGCTAATAAATCAATTTATGGATTTGGGTAGGCTGGATTTAATGTTGACGCGCCGCGGCAATTTCTGGGTAGGTAAAATCGATAGTTCGGCGGCCAAGGGGAATTTGCGTATACCGGTTGACCGATCGGGCGAGGATAGCATACGGATGACCATGGAGTTTATCGATCTGACAGCGATGAGCCGCATTAAATTGGAAAGTGGTACCGATAACCTCATGGAAAAAGTACCGTTATTCGATATCGATAGCGAAAAAGTGATTTGGCGCTCAAGCGATATGGGGCGATTGGTGTTGCGAACCGTACGTATACCTCAAGGCTTGCATTTTCAGCGACTTACAATTTCCGATAGAAATGAAACAATGAACCTGACTGGGCGTTGGATCAATCAAGGATTTGGCTCAACAACTGAGTTAAAAGGTACTTTCGACGGTCGGCAGTTCGGTCGGTTGCTTAATGAATTAGGGCTATATGAAAGTATGAAAGAAACCCGTATTGCCGCAAAACTCGATCTAAAGTGGAACGCCGCTCCCTATCAATTTTCATTGGAGCGCTTGCGAGGTGAAGTGGATGTCGAGTTAAAGGACGGGAGATTGCTCAGTATAGAGCCTGGATTGGGTCGTGTATTGGGTATCATAGCGTTTTCACAGTGGGTTAAACGATTGCAATTGGATTTTCGCGATGTTTACGAGGAAGGGTTAACCTTCAATAGTATCAAGGGACGTATCCATTTAGCCGAGGGCATTGCCAGTACCTCAAATTTAGAAGTCGACGCCGTGCCGGCAAAAATAACGCTTTCCGGGAACGCCAATTTGAACGATAAAACGCTGGATCAACAAGTTCGGGTCGTGCCTAAAAGTTCCGATGCGGTTCCCATTGCTGGTACAATTGTCGGCCGTTTAGCCGGTTTGATTGCCAAGGCAGTGACGAAAGATTACCAGGAGGGCTTTTTTTTCGGGTCTCAATACCGAATCATAGGTTCTTGGGAAGAACCGCAGGTAATTCCTTTGCGTGAAGGCGACGGTTTGTTTAACAAAACCTGGCAAGGACTTACCGATTTTCCGTGGACGGAAAATAGCGATTAAGGATTTCGTGATATACGAGGAGTATAAAAACAGGGTAGTTATACCCATCGTAGATCAAAATTCGGCACCGGGTTGCTCGTCAAAGGACGTCGTGAATCCAGTCCCTTCTTAAGCATCGCCCAGGCTTGAAGTGCGAAAGGTATGTTTATGACCAAATCCTTTAAACTGCCGAATTTACTGAGAAAGTTCGCAGATTTGCATTCCTTATCTAATTTTTCGATATGCAAAACGCTGCTCTAAAAATGCTGGTTCCGAAGAAGGGGCGGTTGCTTGATCGACTGGCCTTCATGAACGTTAGGTTAATGTTCATAAGGGTCAGTATTGAACGAAAACATCAGCGCATCCTTATGCATTGAGCGATTCTAAATAAAAATTAAACTGAATAAAAATTAAAACAAGAGTCTTTAAATGAGTATATGTGCCGCCATACAAATGGCATCGAGTCCCAATGTGGGGGCGAATCTTTTAGAAGCCGAAAAATTGATAGGCGAAGCGGTAAATGCCGGAGCGAAATTGGTTGTATTGCCGGAAAACTTTGCCTTGATGGGGGAAAGCGAGACAGATAAGTTAACGATCAAGGAAGTCGACGGGAATGGTCCTATACAAGACTTTTTAGCGTCGACCGCACTCAAATACAAAGTTTGGGTTGTCGGTGGAACGATCCCCTTGGTCGGCGATAACGATAACAAAGTTAGAGCTGCCTGCTTGGTTTATAACGACCGTGGCGAGCGCGTTGCGCGTTATGACAAAATACATCTATTCGATGTCAGCGTACCCGATACCGAGGAAGAATACCGCGAATCGAATTCGATTGAGCCCGGACATGATCCGGTTGTTGTTGATACACCTTTCGGAAAGTTGGGGCTGTCGGTTTGCTATGATCTGCGCTTTCCCGAACTTTACCGTAATTTGGTGGCGAAAGGCGCCGAAATTTTGTTGGTGCCTTCGGCGTTTACCGCACAAACCGGTGCCGCGCATTGGGAGGTCCTATTGAGAGCGCGAGCGATTGAAAACTTATGTTATGTCATTGCACCGAATCAGGGTGGCTTTCATATTAACGGTCGTAAAACCTTTGGGCATTCGATGATAGTCGATCCGTGGGGAGTGGTTTTAGGTTGTCATAAGAATGGCGGCGGCTTCGTTTGCGCCGATATCGAACACGAACGCTTGGAAAAAGTTCGATTGTCTTTCCCCGCTTTACAGCATCGAAAAATTTAAATTTCGATTAGTTTTTGGTAAGCAGTCAGTGGTTAGCTGTGAACTGATAGGAATTATGTTCATCGCTTATCTTTCCCTCCGGCTTGGCGCTTAGAGAGAATATTCTTGAAAAATCAAATTTTAAGGTTACATTGCTTTAAATGTCATGAAGCCATCGAATAGAACCATCCTTAAATTTTGCGGGGTGTTGTTGTGGTCGGCGGTTCTGGCGAACTGTTCCGAAACTGAAGTCCGTTATCGGGACACCGGACATTTGGAGCGACCGCCGGAATTCGAGGGCGCATCGGGCGAGCAGAGTTTACAAAAATCGGTCGATCCTGTGTTGACAACGTTATCGATTCAACAAGGCTTAGGGGATAAAGTTGCGATCGAACAATCGGCGCTACGAACCAAGCTAATTATCAAAGAATCTTTTGAAAAAGCGTGGTTCATAATGGAGTTAGTCCTAAATCAGCAACGCATCGAAATTACCGATAGGGATCGCGATGCCGGTTATTACTATGTCCGCTTCGATCCCGACGAGAACGAGGCGAAAGGCATTTTGGGCTGGTTATTTAAAGACGACGATTATATCGAGCGAATTTATTCGTTGCAGTTATCCGAAGGTCAATCCGCGTCGGAAATTACTGCGGATATCGTGACTGAACAAGATGAAAAAAATCCGTCCATACCAGGTGCGTCAGAACCGCTCGAGGACATTAAAAAAGACGGGCCAGACCGGTTGCTGCAGATGCTCTATAAGAAATTGCGAGACGGCATACCGAAACATCAACGGCAATAATAGACAGTATGGAAATTTTAAATATAGCGAAACAAGCGATTCTTGCGCCGGCAGGCTTGCAGGAACAAGATATCGAGCGAGTCATGAGCAGTTTGCTCAGTGTTCCGGTCGATGCCGCCGATATCTATTTTCAATCCAGTCATTACGAATCCTGGGTTATGGAAAGCGGCATCATCAAAGAGGGCAGTCATAATATCGAACAAGGTGCCGGTGTGCGTGCCGTCGTCGGCGAGAAAACCGGATTCGCCTATAGCGATAAAATTGAATTGCCGGTCTTGCTCGAAGCGGCCGGTAATGTCAAAGCCATTGTCCGACAAGGACAAAATGCGCGTACGGCCATTTCCAAACAAGCCGCGTGGCCTCGATATTACCATTCTGTCAACCCACTCAAATCTTTAGCGGATCAGCAAAAAGTCGAACTGTTGCATAAAGTCGACCGAGAGACACGCAAGCTCGATAGCCGTATTGAAGAAGTGGTTATCAGCTTAGTCGGTCTTCATGAAAATGTTTTAGTCGCTAATCAAGACGGTACATTGGCTGCCGACATCCGTCCGTTGGTTCGTATGAACGTGAGTGTCATTGTCGAGGATAATGGACGCCGCGAACAGGGTAGCATGGGCGGCGGCGGGCGTTGCGATTACGGCATGTTCGTAGACCAGGATAAAGCACTGGAATACGGTCGAGAAGCGGTTCGGCAAGCGTTGGTTAATCTGGATGCCGTCGATGCGCCGGCCGGCAGCATGACTGTAGTCTTGGGATCGGGTTGGCCGGGCATCTTATTGCATGAAGCAATTGGGCATGGTCTGGAAGGCGATTTCAACCGCAAAGGGACATCGGCCTTTAGCGGACGAGTCGGCGAAAGGGTTGCATCCGATTTGTGTACCGTGGTCGATGACGGCACGCTCGAGGGACGTCGCGGCTCGTTGAGTATAGACGATGAAGGCACGCCTACCGAAAAAACTGTGTTGATTGAAAACGGCATATTGAAAGGCTACATGCAGGATAGATTGAATGCCAGATTGATGGGCGTATCCCCGACCGGTAACGGTCGGCGCGAATCTTACGCGCATTTGCCGATGCCGCGCATGACCAATACCTATATGTTGCCGGGGCCGCACGATCCTGAAGAGATTATCCGCTCGGTCAAAAAAGGTTTGTATGCAAAAAATTTCGGCGGCGGACAGGTCGATATCACTTCGGGAAAATTCGTGTTTTCAGCCAGCGAGGCTTATCTTATCGAGGACGGCCAGTTGACGCGACCTGTAAAAGGCGCCACGTTAATCGGCAACGGGCCGGATGTTCTGACTCGGGTGTCGATGGTCGGCACCGATTTGGAACTCGATAGCGGTGTCGGGACCTGCGGGAAGGATGGGCAAAGCGTTCCGGTCGGCGTCGGCCAGCCGACCTTGAAAGTCGACGCGTTGACGGTCGGCGGTACGAGTATCTGATGGTTAGTGAGCGGTAAGCAGTGAACGGTAAACAGTAAACAGTGAGCGGTAAGCAGATAGTAGGTCGCCCGCTTACCGCTCACTGCTTACCGTTGACTATATCGATTTAATTTTAAGTAGAGAATCATTTTGCAAAACCGGGAAGAAATCAGTCGATTGGAAAATTTGGTCCAAAGCATTTTAGATGAAGCGAAGCTGCAGGGCGCAACCGCTGCGGAAGCAGGTTTGAGTGTCGATAGCGGCTTGTCGGTGACCGCGCGTTTGGGTGATGTCGAAACGATAGAGCATCATCGCGATCAAGGCTTGGGCGTGACCGTTTATTTCGGACAGCGTAAAGGTTCTGCGAGTACCACCGATCTATCTAATGCTTCGATCAAGGAAACGGTGACCGCCGCATGCAGTTTCGCGCGCTATGGCAGCGAAGATCCTTATGCAGGATTACCCGAGCAAGACTGGCTTGCGACCGAATTTCCCGACTTAGATCTATTTCATCCTTGGTCTCTCGCTGCGGATCGTGCGATCGAGTTGGCGATAGCCTGCGAAGATGCCGCGCGTTCTTATTCAACCGAAATTACGAATTCGGAAGGCGCAACGGTCACCAGTCACCAAGGCATTCGGGTTTTGGGCAATAGTTTAGGTTTCTTGAAGGGTTCCGAATCGAGCCGTCACTCGATTAGTTGCGCAGTATTAGGACAACGCGGCGACAGTATGCAGCGCGATTATTGGTATAGCGTTGCCAGGAATCCTGACTTGCTCGAGGCGGTCGACTCCATCGGCAGAAAAGCAGCTGAAAGAACGGTTAGACGTTTGCAGGGGCGAGGCTTAAGCACGCGGCAATGTCCGGTTTTGTATTCGGCTGAAGTGGCTTCCAGTTTGTTCGGATCGCTAATCGGCGCAATTAGCGGCGGTAACTTATACCGTAAATCGTCGTTTTTACTCAATGCATTGGATACGCGGATATTTCCGGAATTCGTGCATATTCACGAACAACCTTATATGGTTGGTGCTCTCGGCAGTGCTGCTTTCGATGCCGAAGGCGTCAAAACTAGGGCTCGGGACATCGTTGCGGAAGGAATTTTAAAGGACTATGTGTTAAGTACTTATTCGGCGAAGAAACTCGGTCTTGCAAGCACGGGAAATGCCGGTGGCGTTCATAATCTGATCGTCGATAGCGGAAACGATGATTTTGCCGGCATGCTGAAAAAACTCGGCACCGGATTGCTTGTAACCGAATTGATGGGGCAGGGCGTTAAAATGGTGACTGGCGATTATTCGCGCGGCGCGGCCGGATTCTGGGTAGAGAACGGCGAAATTCAATACCCGGTCGAGGAAATTACGATTGCCGGAAATTTGAAAGATATGTTTAAAAATCTCGTCGCGGTCGGTAATGATGTCGATTATCGAGGCAACGTACGCACCGGTTCGGTTTTGATCGAGCGCATGTCGATCGCCGGGGAATAAGGCTTTCTATGAGTGGAGCGGTTATGATTGAAAATAGTGGATATACCTTTCGCACTTCAAATTTCGGCGATGCTTAAGGAGGCGCCGGGGTGATCATCGGTGCATAGAGTCTACCTGGACGTATTCACCCAGCACCTAAATTCCATAGCCCATTGGGAATGGTTAATAGCCTTAGATATTTAGGTGCGGAGCCTTTGGCGATCACCCCAATGCCGAATTTTGATCTACGATGGGTGTAATTCAAAATGCGGTAAAATCCCCTATTTTTTCAATCAAACCGATGGCTTCTAACGAAATTTTTAATCAAGATTGCAAGGATTGCGGACGCTTGGACGAATTTTTGTGCGAGGTGAAACGCAAGTATCCCGATTATCATGCCCGACCGGTTGCTCCGTTCGGTGACGAACAACCGAAATTGTTGGTGGTCGGGTTGGCGCCGGGCATGCATGGCGCGAATGCAACGGGGCGCCCGTTTACCGGCGATTATGCCGGAATCTTGTTGTACCAAGCGTTATACCAATTTGGTTACAGTAATCGCCCCATTTCAGAAGGCCGAAGGGATGGCTTGGTTTTAACCGCTTGCCGCATCACCAATGCCGTTAAATGCCTGCCACCGCAAAATAAACCGACCGGTTTGGAAATCAATACCTGCAATCGATATTTAAACGCCGAAATAGCGCAAATGCCTGAAGGAACGGTCATTCTGGCGCTGGGCAGTATCGCGCATCAGGCCGTCTTGAAAGCCTGTGGTTTAAAATTAAAAGATGCACCGTTCGGCCATAATCGCTTGCATCGTTTGCCTAATTCGCGATATCTGGTTGATTCTTATCATTCCAGCCGTTATAACGTGCAAACCAAGCGTTTGACCGAGGAAATGTTTCACGATGTTTTTCGCCGAATTGCCGGGTTGTTCGATCATTGAGTTTTGTTGTGCCTGTTGCCGAATTTGATGTAGCCGCCTTTTTGAAAACCCTGACCGGTCGGCCGGGGATTTATAAAATGCTGAATGAAAAAGGCGAAATCATTTATATAGGAAAGGCTAAAAACCTCAAGAACCGCGTGTCGAGTTACTTTCGGACGCAAACCGCATCGCCGAAACAGCAGGCGATGATTGCGCAGTTGGCGTCGATAGAAGTCATGGTAACCAACTCCGAAGGCGAAGCCTTGTTGCTCGAAAGCCAGTTGGTCAAACGTTTCATGCCCCGCTACAATATTTGTTTGCGGGACGATAAATCCTATCCTTATATCTTTATTTCCACCGAACAGGATTTTCCCCGGATTACTTTTCATCGAGGCGCGAAAAAGAAGAAGGGGCAATATTTTGGGCCTTATCCGAGCGCTGGCGCGGTCAAGGAAACACTGAAATTATTGCAAAAAATATTTCCGGTCCGGCAATGCGAAGATTCTTATTATCGCAATCGAACTCGCCCCTGTTTACAGCATCAGATTAAACGCTGCACCGCGCCGTGTGTCGATTTGATCGATACAAGCAATTATGCGGTCGATGTCGAAAATAGTATTTTGTTTTTGGAAGGCAACGGCGATTTATTGATTGGTCGTTTAATCGAAAAAATGGAAAATGCTTCGGCGGCCTTGGATTTTGAAAAAGCGGCGGGTTTTCGGGATCAAATTGCGCGTTTGCGATTGATTCTGGAAAAACATTTTGTGCATGGCGAGCGGGGCGATGTCGATATCGTTGCCTGCGCTACGCGAGCAGGCGTGGCATGCGTTCAGGTGTTTTTTATTCGCAAGGGCCAGAATCTCGGCAATAAGTTGTTTTTTCCGAAATTGTCCGATCAAGATGAGCCCGGCAAAATTTTGCAGGCGTTTATCGCACAATATTATCTCGACAAGACGGTGCCCTATGAATTGATCGTCAGTCACGAGCCGGAAGAAGTCGGCCTACTGGCTGAAGTTCTGGCCGCTTATGCCAAACATGCCGTTACAATTACGTCCAAGGTACGCGGTGAACGCCAAAAATGGCTGCAAATGACATCGACCAATGCCGAGTATTCGCTGCAAAGTAAATTGGCCGACCGGCAAGGTATTTATGCGCGTTTTTTGAGTCTTCAGGATGAATTGGGTTGCCGGGAATTGCCGAAGCGTCTCGAATGCTTCGATATTAGCCATACCCAGGGCGATCAAACCGTAGCCTCGTGTGTTGTGTTCGATAGGGAAGGGCCGGTAAAATCGGCTTATCGGCGTTTCAACATCGAGGGTGTGACGCCCGGCGACGATTATGCGGCAATTCATCAGGCGGTGACCCGGCGTTATAAACGGCTCAAGCAAGGCGAACATGAGGCTCCCGACATTTTGTTTATCGATGGCGGCAAAGGGCAAGTTGCCGAAGCGAAAAAGGCATTGGCGGATTTAGAGATAAACAATGTTATGATAGTCGGAGTTTCCAAAGGGCCGGATCGAAAAGCCGGTATGGAAAAACTACTGCTGACCGATCAGGTGGAGCCTTTGGATGTAACGCCCGGTGCGTCGGGGTTGTTGTTGATTCAGCATATTCGCGACGAAGCACACCGATTTGCAATTACCGGACACAGGCAGCGACGCGGTAAGACCAAAAAACAATCCGTTTTGGAGGATATTCCAGGGTTGGGACCGAAACGCCGACAATTATTATTAAAACAATTCGGTGGTTTGCAAGGCGTTGCCGGTGCCAGCGCGGATGCTTTAGCGAGTGTGGCAGGCATTAGTAAGGACTTGGCGCAACGAATTTACGAACAATTTCATAACCCAAATGGCCATTAAATTTAATCTTCCGACCTATCTGACTTTGCTGAGAATTGTTTTAATTCCGTTGCTTGCAGTGGTGTTTTATCTGCCTTGGGAATATGCCAACTTGGCTTCGACAAGCATTTTTATCTTGGCCGGTATCACTGATTGGTTGGATGGTTATTTAGCCCGTAAGATGAGCTTGGAAACGCCGTTCGGCGCTTTTTTGGATCCGGTTGCGGATAAATTGATGGTGGCGATCGTACTGGTTTTGATTGTACAACAAGACGGTTCGCCTTATTTAGCCTTACCTGCGGCGATTATTATCGGGCGCGAAATTACGATTGCATCGTTACGCGAATGGATGGCGGAATTGGGGCAGCGCGCTAAAGTCAAAGTTTCGCAACTGGGTAAATGGAAAACCACGGCGCAAATGACCGCGATAGGGTTTTTATTGTACGGACAGGATGTCGTCGGTATCCCCGTTAAGACATCCGGATATGTGTTGCTGTATCTGGCGGCGATATTGACGTTATGGTCGATGATTAACTATTTGAAAGCCGCGTGGAGTGTGTTTGGAGAAGGTTAAAAAAAATCTGTTCGCTATTAACGTAGCGGATCGAAACTAGAGTGTTGTAATAAACAACTGTTTGAGGTTTAATTTAAAACCTTATCTTCGTATGGGATATGATAATTCGAACAGCCGTCTTCGAAGTTTTTTGGCGATTTCTTGTTCGATAGCGGTTGTGGCGAATACATTATATGGCCTTAGCTTAACGACTGCCGGTTCCTGACGCAGTTTATCGCTGACTTTCCTTTAAGCGTCGAATGAGCTACATAGCCATGATAACCGCAAACATGGTCGATCGAAGTACACAGGTTTTTATGTAACGTTTCGGTGAGCAATATCGGGATTAATCAGCCTTGCCATGCTTCGCAGGTTCTCGAATGCATTGCCGAAACGATACGAATCATTAACTTTATAAAGGCAGCATAATGATATTGCTGTAAAAAGTGAAAATGGAAAAGGAAATAGAAAATAACAAAAATAAATTGGACACTCAGGATGAAATTCTCTTGGCGGCATTAAAGCTTTTCGCCGAGAAGGGGTATTTCAATACGTCTCTCGGTGATATTGCCGAAGCGGCCGGCATCAAGACCACCAGTGGCCTGTATCAATGTTTCAAAAACAAGCAAGCGATAGCCGAAGCCTTGTACGCGAATATCATCGATAGTCTGAGTATCTCGATCGATGATATTCGACGCCGAAATGCCAAACCTTCCGAGCAATTGCGCGAAGTCGTCGGCCTTTTGTTTAGGTTAACTCAGGAAGCGCCTGATGTGATGCAGTTCCTGTTAGTTATTAAGGTCCGCGAATTTTTGCCCGAGCAAAAGCCCTTCATGGAAACGCCGCCCTTCATCAAGATCATAAAAATCCTTCAGGCCGGTATTAAGGCTGAGGAAATCAAAAATATCGAGCCTATACTGGCTTATACCTTTTTTTTTGGGATCATCAATCAAACGCTACGTATAGCCTTGTCCGGCAGTCTTCCAAAGGATGTCGACGCGTATCAGTCGCAAGTTTGGCTTGCGGCTTGGAGCGTTATTTGTAAGAAATAGCATCCAAACTTCGGCATGGTTTCGTTGTCACTCGATAATGGCTTGGTAAGTGGTAAGTGGTAAGTGGTAAGTGGTACGCGGTAAGCTGGGAAAGGTGAAAGAGGAAAGATGAAAGATTCGATCGTCGACTGGCTTCGCTCTTTCTCCATTCTCCTTAAACGCCTAGCGCTTTCATTTACTGGGGTGGTTGCCAGGCTTTCATGAGTGTTACTGTGAAAGTTCTTGGGCGGCCAACACAATGGCCCGCAGCAGAATACCGCCCGCTCTCGCTGTTTCCTAAGCTCTGCTTGGGAAACGATTCCGCAAGCTCCGCTTGCCGTCACGGGAAGCAGAGCTTCCGAGACTGCCTTCCCAAGCCGAGCTTGGGAAGGAGCGAACCCGGCCACCGCCACGCACTTTCATTTGCCGGGGCGATGCTAGGCTTTCATGAACGTTACTGTGAAAGTTCGTAGATTTGGACTCATTATCTAATTTTTCGATATAAGAAGCTCGGCAGAGAAAATACCGGTTCCGAAGAGGGTGCGGTTGCTCGATCGACAGGCGTCGGCGGCAGGGACAGCCGCCGTCGAGCCTACATGGATGTATTCACCCAGCACCTAAATTCCATAGCCCTTTGGCTATGGTAACTATCGAGCATAATTTAGGTGCTGGGTTCACGGCGTCCTGTCGGGCGAGTGACCGTACCCTCAGCCACCGAGAACGTTCATTTGCCGGGGCGATGGCTAGACCTTCGTGGCCGTTAGGTTGAATGATTCTTCACGAATAAGGGCAATTAGTTAACCGGTTATTTTTCCGCTATGAATATAGCCCGTTTGGGTGCTGGGTGGCCTTCTAGCGTTAAGTTCCGGTCGTTCGGGTCGAGAAAATCCTTGAGAGATTTAAAATCCATCCAGTCGGTGCTACGTTGTTCTTCCGGGGTTGTTACCGTGACATCGACTAATCTAATGTTGCTGAAACCGCAGCGTTTCAGCCATCCCTGCAATGCTTCACAGCTGGGTATAAACCAAACATTGCGCATATGAGCATAGCGGTGCTCTGGCAGCAATACCTCATTCGGTCCGCCGTCGACGACCAGCGATTCGAGAATCAATTCGCCGCCGGATCTAAGGCAATCTTTTAACTCCAACAAATGATCGATCGGCGAGCGGCGATGATAGAGCACGCCCATGGAAAATACTGTGTCGAAAGCTTTTAAGCCGTTCGGTATTTGTTCGATGCCCATTGGCAACACGTAGTGCCGCGTGTCACCGGCCAGTTTTCTGATGAGGTGAAACTGCATTACATTTAACATCAACGGATCGATACCGACCACCAGGTCTGCGCCGGCACCGAGCATTCGCCAGCCATGATAGCCGTTCCCGCAACCTACATCGAGCACCAAACGCTTTTTTAGTGGACTGATATGGGCTTTCAATCGATTCCATTTCCAGTCGGAGCGCCATTCCGTATTAATAACAATGCCGAATAAGTCGTAAGGTCCTTTTCGCCAAGGGCTGAATGTTTTTAATACGGCTGTTAATTGCTCGCGGGAAATATCGCCTAAAGCGCTAGCAGTACCGATTTTGACGGTGTCTTCATTAAAAACGCGCTGCGAGAGAGATAGCTCAGGCAAGTCGCCTATGGTTTGGAGCCAGCGAGTCAACTGGCCGTGCCGAGTCGGGTTGAATGCCGACTGTAATTGTTCTGGCAGGATGTCGGCCCAAATGTCCGCGCCATGGTCCCTTAGTGTTTGGTAAAGTACTTGATAATCAATCATTTGAGAGCGATTATCGAGGCAAAATTGAAATATTGAAACCAGACTTCGGCGCTATTGAAGCCTGCTTTCAGTAAGCGTTGCCGGTGGCAAGCAAAAGTTTCGGGAATCAATACATTTTCCAATGCGGTCCGCTTTTGGCTGATTTCCAAGTCGCTGTATCCTTGCGTTTTTTTAAACGCGTGATGCATTTCGGTTTGCAATTGCTGTTGGCGAGGATCGTCGAATTTTAATTTTTCGGACAAAATCAAAATGCCGCCCGGTAATAGGGCCTGATAGATGTTGCGGAGAAAGTCGCTTCGGTCTTCAATAGGTATGAATTGTAGCGTGAAGTTCAAGACCACAACCGATGCGTTTTCCAGTCGTGTTTCGCGAATATCCTCGCAACGGGTTTCGACTTCGATTGGAGATGTGTCATTCGCCAATATTTTTTTAAAGCGGTCGATCATCGCCTCCGAATTATCCACGGCAACAATGCGGCAGTTTGGCGCTTCGATCTGATGACGCATTGCCAATGTTGCCGCACCGAGCGAGCAGCCTAGGTCATAGCAAAGGCTATTGGCTTGCGCGAAGCGCCCTGCCAACAAACCGATAGCCGATATAATGGAACGGTAACCGGGCACGGAGCGTTGAATCATGTCGGGAAATACGGCTGTTACCGCGGAGTCGAATTGGAAGCCCTCTAAGGACTCGACAGGGTGAGCGTATAGAGAATCTTTTTTAAAATTCATCCAGGGATTGGGTTAGTGCAGGCAAAAATATGAGTTGTTGCAGGGGTGTGGCGCGCTCTGTTGAGACGGAGCGCGCGTAGCGACGGTGCGATAATTTATGAATTATGCAGCGAGTTTTTGGACAAAGCTTCGGCATTTCTTGTTTTCAATGTTTCGATAACCGCTGACAACGAGCCGCTATTTCTGATTTCATTATTGAATGTCGTGCGGTAGTTAGTGACCAAGCTGACGCCTTCGATCAGGATGTCGTAAGCTTTCCATTTTTCTTTGATTAATACCATTCTGTAGTCTACAGCGATTGGCTGAATACCCGGTTGCAATATCTCTGTTTTAACGATGACTTTACTCGCATCCGATTCCATTTTTAAAGGTAAGAAGCGCACCGACCAGTCCTTGAATTCGACAAACGCGCGAGAATAAGTTCTGACCAACAGGTTTCGGAATTCATTATTGAATTGCGATCTTTCTTCCGGAGTGGCGTCCCGCCAGTATTTTCCGAGTACCAATGCCGAAATTCGATTAAAATCGACATGGGGGTAAATCGCCGATTCAACAAAATCCGTTATTTGTGCAAAATCCTTTGTAAATTCGGGATTTTGCATTTTTTCCTTTAGTTTGTCGGAAGCTTCGGCAATCGCTTGTTGGGGCAATAATAATTCGGCGGCAATGGCTTTGTTCAATGCGCTAATGCTTATAAAAAAGCTCAATATTGCCAACAGAAAAATGCGTAGGTATTGTGTCGTTTTCATAATGACCTCAAGTTCTTAGACTTATGTGCAAACACATGTCCGAGTCTTTTAGGGTTAAGGAAGACATGGTTTAGGGTATCGGAAGCGTGCTAATATTATCCGATTGATTTATATCTTGCAGAAAAACTATTTTGCAAGGTACGGCCCCCTTGCCGCACGGCAAACGAGATTAACCAAGACCTACGGACAAGATGACGCATAATACCACCAATTTCCCCTTAATACGCATGAGAAGAATGCGTTATCAATCTTTTTCACGTCGCTTGATGAGCGAAAACCGTTTATCCGTCGATGACTTGATCTATCCAATGTTTGTTATGGAAGGTAAGAATAACCGCGAAGCGGTGCTTTCGATGCCCGGCATAGAACGGCTTTCGTTGGATTTATTATTGAGGGAAGCCGGAGAAATATCGAGTCTCGGCATTCCGGCAATCGCTTTATTTCCGGTTATATCGCCCGATAAAAAATCCGACGATGCGTCCGAGGCTTTTAATCCGAACGGATTGGTTCAGCGAACTGTCAAAGCACTAAAGACGGCCTATCCGGAACTTGGCGTGATTACTGATATCGCACTGGATCCGTTTACCTCTCACGGCCAGGACGGGTTGATCGATAATAACGGCTATGTGATCAACGACGAAACGGTCGAGGTTTTGATCAAGCAAGCTTTGTCGCACGCCGAAGCGGGTGCCGATATCGTTGCGCCTTCGGATATGATGGACGGCCGGATTGGTTCGATCAGGCAGGCCTTGGAAAATCATGCTTACCGTAATACGCGTATTTTGGCGTATTCGGCTAAATATGCCTCGGCATTCTATGGCCCCTTCAGAGATGCCGTGGGCTCGGGCGCCAACCTCGGCAAAGGCAATAAATACAGTTATCAAATGGACCCGGCCAATACCGATGAGGCGTTGCGCGAAATCGAGTTGGACTTGCAGGAAGGGGCCGACATGATTATGGTCAAGCCCGGCATGCCTTATCTGGATATCGTACGCCGCGCGAAGGACCGCTTTGGCGTGCCGACTTTCGCCTATCAGGTCAGCGGCGAATATGCGATGTTGAAGGCGGCGTCATTAAATGGCTGGTTGGATGAGCGTCAAGTCGTGCTCGAATCGTTATTGGGCTTCAAGCGTGCCGGTTGCGATGCGGTGCTGACTTATTTTGCCAAGCAAGCCGCTATCTGGTTGCAAGAATAAATCAGGACGAAAAGTATTTTACCTTGACTGTTCGTAATGAAGAGCGCAATAGCAGTATTTTCGTGATCTTCAGTTTTTCATGGTAGTCGTTTTTTTTATACCTATCGTCGTAGATCAAAATTCGGCACCCCGGCGCCTCACTAAGGTACTGCCGAAATTTGAAGTGCGAAAGTTATAAAACCCAATTGCCTGCGTGTTTCTTAACAGACGGGTCTGTATTCTTAACTAAGCCAAACGGAGTGATCTCATGTCCGAAGATACGCTGTTTACAGAAAAACGAAAATTTCAGATCGAAGAAGGCATTCTGGTTTTGTTGCTGGCGCTTTCGATGACCGGTATCGGTATTACCGATTACTCTCCGGCCGACGGCTATGTCTATTGGTTGATCATGATCATTATTTTTGCGATCTCGGCAATGATTATCGCTTGGTTGCAATCGAAGCATAAAGCCAGCGACATCAAACATATCTTACGAGAGCAAACGCTGCATTGGGGCGTGTCGATGCTGATTGTCGCGGCAGCGTTTTCCATTCAGCAAACCGAAGTTTTCGATGAAAAAAGCGCCGGCATCGTCATTCTATTGATTTTGTCGCTGTCGACAATATTGGACGGTATCCGAATCGGTTGGCGTTTCAGTTTGGTCGGGATTTTTCTCGGCGTGTGCGCAGTCATGACATCATTTATGCAGCAGGCAATTTGGATAGAGCTGTTGACGGCAATAGGCATTGTGGCTATGACCATACTCTGGGAAGTTTGGCAATATAAAAGACATTTATAATGACGCAAATCGATCAATACGCCGTATTCGGTAGTCCCATAAAGCACAGTAAATCACCAACTATTCATCGAATTTTCGCCGAGCAAACCGGTCAAGAATTGGTTTATACCGCCCAAGAAGTAACGGCCGATCGTTTCGAATCGGCTGTTACGGAGTTCTTCCGCTTGGGTGGAAAGGGACTTAATTGTACCTTGCCGCTAAAGGAACTGGCATGGCAATTCGCCGATCGAAAAACCGAACGTGCGGAGTCGGCAAAAGCGGTCAATACGCTGGCGCTTCAGAGGGATGGTTCGATATTAGGCGATAACACGGACGGTATTGGTTTGGTAACCGATTTGGTCGTCAATCATAAGTTTACGCTGAATGGGAAAAAGCTATTGATTCTTGGTGCCGGAGGTGCGTCGCGCGGGATTCTTTCGCCGCTATTCGAGCAACAGCCGGCATGCATTGTGATTGCCAATCGGACGGCTTCTAAGGCCGTTAACTTGGCCGGTGAATTCGCTAGTCGAGGTGATGTTAACGGTTGCGGTTTTGACGAACTGGCCGGTTTGTCATTCGATGCGATCTTGAATGCGACCTCTGCCAGTTTGTCCAACGACCTTCCGCCGTTGCCGGAAGGTCTTTTGGCTTCGAATGGCGTTTGTTACGATCTCGCTTACGGTAGCGAGCCGACTGCTTTTGTTCGATGGGGCATCAGTCACGGTGCCGTTAGCAGTTTAGATGGCCTGGGCATGTTGGTCGAACAGGCGGCCGAAGCGTTTTTCATTTGGCGAGGCGTCAGGCCGGATACTGCGCCGGTTATTAAGTTATTGAATGGGGAAAGGTGAAAGATGAAAGGTGAAAGGTGAAAGGTGAAAGATGACCCCTTTGTTTAATATGACCTTAATGCATTAATTCAGCTCAAGTTTATCTTCCCACTCCACAATGTTTTACTAGCCTTTGGGAAAATCGATTGTTTCGGTAGCTCCCGGCCCGATAGCGAAGTTTTCAACAAATCAATGAGATAAATGAAATGGAAAGAATCAAGTATGGAATCATGTCGTTGCTGATGGTTATTGCCGTGATGCAAGGCGCTCATGCCGACGATAAGCCAATTGAACAGTTACGGGACTTTTTAAAAACGGCACATTCTTTGACCGCGGATTTCAGACAGGTCGCGATCGATGAAAGCGGACGCGCGCGGAAAGCCAGTGAAGGCGTGTTTTATTTGCGCAGGCCCGGTAAGTTTCGTTGGAATTATCTGAAACCTTTCACGCAAGAGATCATTTCCAATGCCGGTAAGGTTTGGTTTTACGATGAAGACCTGGAACAAGTGACGATCAAGAAGATGGATCAGTCGCTGGGTTCTACGCCGGCTTTATTGTTGAGCGGTGATATCGATTTAGAGGATAACTTTATTTTAGAAGGGCAAGGCTCCGATGAGGACATGACCTGGATTAAATTGTTGCCCAAAAACGAGGACAGCGGTTTCAAATATATTCTGATCGGACTGGATAAGGGCAAGCTTGGCGGTATGGAGCTCAGTGACAATTTCGGGCAATTAACGCGCATTTATTTTTCGAATCTTAAAATCAATACGCCGATCGATGACGGCGTATTCGATTTTATTCCGCCCGCCGGAGCCGATGTCTTTGAGGAATAAGAAGCGTGTTGCAACAAGCCCTAAGGCCTTTGGCTGAAAGAATGCGTCCTATGCGGCTGGACGACTATATCGGTCAGCAGCATATTATCAAGCCCGGTAAACCGCTCTATGAAGCGGTTGCATCGGGCCGCTTGCATTCGATGATTTTCTGGGGGCCGCCCGGTACCGGAAAGACCACGTTGGCACGAATAATATCGGTGCATTCCGATGCGCATTTCATCTCGATATCGGCGGTGTTGGCCGGCGTCAAGGATATCCGTGACGCCGTTGCCGAAGCAAAAAAAATTCGTGAAAGCGAAAATCGCCGCACGATCTTGTTTGTCGACGAAGTCCATCGTTTCAACAAATCTCAGCAAGATGCTTTCTTGCCGCATGTCGAAGACGGCACGGTATATTTTATTGGTGCGACCACCGAAAACCCGTCTTTCGCATTGAATAATGCATTATTATCGCGCGCACGCGTTTATGTTTTGAATGCCTTGCAAGCAGTTGACTTGGCGGCGGTTTTGGAAAAGGCGTTGACCGATCAGGAGCGCGGTTTAGGAGAGCAAGCCGTCGAAATGACCGACGATATCAAGCGACAGTTTGTTGATGCCGCCGACGGAGATGCTCGTAGATTGTTGAATTTATTAGAAATCGCGGCCGAGTTGGCGTCGGCGCACGGAAGCGGAAAAATCGACGAGATTGTTACCGGCGAAGTGCTGAGCGGCGGCGTGCGTCGTTTCGATAAGCAAGGTGAAGAATTTTATAATCAGATTTCGGCCTTGCATAAATCGGTGAGAGGCAGTTCCCCCGATGCTTCGTTGTATTGGTTGTGCCGCATGATCGACGGCGGTTGCGACCTGGCTTATTTGGCTCGGCGCATCGTGAGGATTGCATCCGAAGATATCGGCAATGCCGACCCGAGAGCCTTGCCGGTTGCGATTAGTGCTTGGGAGGCGCAAGAAAGGCTCGGCAGTCCCGAAGGCGAATTGGCGTTGGCACATGCAGTGGTTTATTTGGCCTGCGCGCCGAAAAGCAATGCCGTTTATATGGCATACAATGCAGCGATGCGCGATGCTCGAAATAGCGGAAGTCTCGGCGTGCCGGTGCATTTACGCAATGCGCCGACGGCATTGATGAAGTCGTTAGATTACGGAAAAGAGTACCGCTATGCGCATGATGAGCCCGATGCTTATGCCGCCGGCGAAAATTATTTTCCGGACGAAATGATCGGAACCCGTTATTACGAGCCGGTTAATCGAGGACTTGAAATTAAAATCGCAGAAAAATTAAAACATTTACGAAATTTAGATAAAATGGCCGTTTCAGGAAGGAATCAATCGGCTAGTCGCGGATGACGTTTTTATAATTTGAAAAATAAAACAGATACGACTGATAAACACGGAAAAACAGTTCGTTTTTAGCAAAGAAACTTTGCTGGCGCGTACGAAATATTTGAGTCGCTATGGAGTGCGATACGCAAATGCAAACAATAGAGCCCCGCGTCAATCCGTCTAATCGACGTCATCCGTATTCCATTCATTAAGCTTGCTTTTGTTGAGCAGTAACAATAATTCATATATACCATCATGGATCTAAAATTTCTTGACTTCGAACAACCCATCGCCGAATTAGAAGCGAAGATTAGAGAACTTCGTCGTGTCGAGTTTGATAACGATATTAATATTTCCGACGCGCTCGAGCAGCTCGAAAACAAAAGTAAATTATTGACCGAATCTATTTTTGCCGAATTGAGCGATTGGCAGATTTCGCAACTCTCGAGGCATCCCGGGCGTCCTTATACGCTCGATTATATCGATTTGATGTTTACCGATTTTCATGAATTGCACGGTGATCGGGCTTACGCCGACGATCCTGCAATCGTGTGCGGTTTGGCTCGGCTGGAAGGACAGCCGGTCATGATCATCGGTCATCAAAAAGGCCGCGACACGAAAGAAAAGATTTATCGTAATTTCGGTATGCCAAGGCCGGAAGGTTACCGTAAGGCGTTGAGAGTCATGAAGATGGCCGAGCGTTTTGGTTTGCCGATCATTTGTTTGATCGATACGCCGGGCGCTTATCCGGGAATTGGGGCAGAGGAACGTGGACAAAGCGAGGCGATTGCTCGAAATTTGTTTGAAATGGCGCGATTAAAGACCCCGATTATTTGTACTGTTATCGGCGAAGGCGGGTCCGGCGGCGCGTTGGCGATCGGTGTCGGAGACCGTTTGTTGATGTTGGAATACAGCACTTATTCTGTGATCTCGCCGGAAGGTTGTGCATCGATTCTGTGGAAAAGTGCGGAAAAGTCGCAATTGGCGGCCGAAGCGATGGGCATCACTTCCGACCGTATTCGCGAACAAGGCTTTCTCGATGAAATGGTGCGTGAGCCGGTGGGCGGCGCGCATCGAGACTTTCAAACGACGGCAATGCATTTGCGTGAGGCGTTGTTACGCCATTTGGAGCAGTTAAGGAACGAGCCGGTCGAACAATTACTGGCACATCGCTACCAACGAATCATGAATTTCGGCGCTTATATTGAAGAACCGGGTAAATAACCGCTTTTATCTTGATGGCTTTGAGATACCGTCGGCAAACTATACTCATCGTAGATCAAAATACCGGGGGGCCGTCAAAGGACGCCGTGAACCCAGCACCTAAATTCCTAGGTCTTTGGCAATGCTTCAAAATCATGGCTTATTTAGGTGCTGGGTGAATACGTCCCTGTAGGCTCTATGCCAGCACCCATGCTGGTCCCTCACCTAGCGTTAGGTGAGGGATCGAACACCCCCGGTGCCTCCTTAGGCACTGCCGAAATTTGAAGTACGAAAGGTATATTAAAGTAATTTCACCATGAAGGTTATAAGGCAATGATCAAAAAATCGATCGCTTAAGTCTTCTCGTTCTTTAAGGTAATTTCATTTATTTCGATCATTTTCCCGGTTCGGTGAGTCAGGAAATCAGATTGCAGCAACGCGTTTCCGAATAAAATTTTATTGAGATTGTTAATGAGTGCTCCGCATATAGGATTTATTAGTTTGGGTTGCCCTAAAGCCTTGGTCGACAGCGAACGGATATTAACCAAGCTTCGATCCGAAGGCTATGAAGTGTCTCCGAGCTACAAGGAAGCCGATTTGGTAGTCGTCAATACCTGCGGCTTTATCGACGCAGCGGTCGAAGAATCGTTGGATAGCATTGGCGAAGCATTGGCCGAAAATGGGCGAGTCATTGTAACCGGCTGTCTTGGGGCCAGAGAGGACGAGATCAGAGCCAGACACCCGCAGGTATTGAAAATTACCGGCGCGCATGCGCTGGAAGAAGTCGTTGCGGCAGTCCATGAGCATTTGCCGCCGATACACGATCCGTTTACCAGTCTTGTGCCGCCGCAAGGGATTAAATTGACGCCCAAGCATTATGCTTATTTGAAAATTTCCGAAGGCTGCAATCACCGTTGCACCTTTTGCATCATCCCGTCGATGCGTGGAGATTTGGTCAGCCGTCCTATCAACGAAGTCATGTTCGAAGCCGAACGCTTGGCAAATGCCGGGGTTAAGGAATTACTCATCGTCTCACAGGATACCAGTGCCTACGGGCTCGACCTGAAATACCGGACAGGACAATGGCGAGGCAGGGAGATTCGGACTCGTTTTTATGAATTGTCGGAAGCGTTGGGAGATTTAGGTATCTGGATCAGAATGCATTATGTGTATCCCTATCCGCATGTCGACGAAGTTATCCCGTTGATGGCTGACGGTAAAATTCTGCCTTATCTGGATATTCCGTTTCAGCATGCAGATAGTCGCATACTGAAGTTAATGAAGCGGCCGGCGGCTGCCGAAAACAATTTAGAACGCATTAATGCCTGGCGGAAAATCTGCCCGGATATTACGATTCGCAGTACCTTCATAGTCGGTTTCCCTGGCGAAACCGAGCAAGAATTCGAGCAATTATTACAGTTTTTAACTGACGCGCAGTTAGATCGGGTGGGTTGTTTCGCGTATTCGCCGGTTAAAGGCGCGGTGGCCAACGACTTATCGGGTCAGCTTCCTGAGGCGATTAAACAAGAAAGATTAGCTCGGTTCATGGAGCATCAGGCCCAAATTAGTGCTGCGAAATTGCGTAGGCGGATCGGGCGCGTCGAGACCGTTATTATCGATGAAGTCGTAGAAGAAGGTGCGGTTGCGCGAAGCAAAGCGGATGCGCCGGAAATCGATGGACAAGTTTTTATCGACGGCGCGGTACATCTAAAAGTCGGTGATTTTGCAGCGGTGGAAATGGAGGAATCGGACGAGCATGATTTTTGGGCGCGCTTAATATAATTGGGTGAGCCGGTTTTTAATGATTCATACGGTGTTTTTATCGAAAAGTTGATTAGTGTCACATCGTTTTTTTTAACAGTATCAAATTATTGGCTTTTTAGTACTGACGTACAATGGTTTTTGTTCTTAAAACGCATACAATGGATCGCAGTTGAAATAACAATAATGGACGGAGGTGTTATGCAATATAAAACCAGCAGATGTAAAGTATTGTTAGCTGCAATGGGTGTAATCCTGCTTTCTTTTGCAGGGCTGGGAGTTTCGTCGGCGAGTGAGGCGGTAATTATTACTCAAGCTAACGGGCAGTGGTCGTTGGCCGGGTGGTATGGTTTCAGCGTGATTTTGGCATTGATCGGCTTTATTGCCGCAAAATCGAAAAATTGATTTTCCATTTCGCAGGCGTTCTGTTGAACGCCTGCACTTTCTACTAAAGCAATTATAGTAATTGCTTCTTATATCTTTATTATTCACACCCTCCTATCGTTTTCACGCTCTAGCGATTGCCGTTATACACATCTCTTTGAAACACGCTGTCGGCTGTCCAGCGCGACGGCAACATCACGCACTCGCCGGAACTTTGTAGGGTAACGCTGCGCGTACCATGGCGACCATGAGTTTACTCCATAATCTGATCAAGCTGGCGCTTCTTAAACTTCATCGAACCCGGCTTAAAACACTCATGACGACCGTAGAGGGCGGCTTGAAAAGTATCTCGGTGTCGCTGACGGACTTAGGGCGAGCACTTCCCGGGCCCCGGCCTATCACAAACACAAAATCAAGCGCATCGACCATTTCCTCGGCAATCCCACTTTCTCGAGCGCAAATGCTGTTTATCAACTGGTGGACGTCGTGTTATGCAAGCTGGCAGGTTGATTAAAGATACCGGTTGAGGCGACCATCGGCCAATTAGAAACCCTTAATCATCGGTTACGCGCACGCATCTGGCGTAAAACGCAACGCGCCGGTGTCAGCCGGTATTGACCGGAAAATATAGGCGTGGAATCGCATGCCAAGCAACTATCCTGTACTGACTTAACGTCTGTTTCGCCCTCATTTTTTGGGCTTTCAGGATTTAGGTGCTATATAATTTGTTCATGGCCAGACCCTATTAGAATCGAATTTTTAGGAGCGTTCTATTATGTGACTTCCTGTGGTGTCCGCCGTCAAAACATTTTTACCTTTCGTACTTCAAATTTCGGCAGCGCCTAAGGAGGCACCGGGGGCTCGATCCCTCACCTAACGCTAGGTGAGGTGACCAGCATGGATGCTGGCACAGAGCCTACCGGGATGTATTCACCCAGCACCTAAATTCCATAGCCCATTGGCTATGGTTTACTACCTTGGATAATTTAGGTGCTGGGTTCACGGCGTCCTTTGACGAGTACCCCGGCGCAGAATTTTGATCTGCGATGGATATATGAAGATGATGAAGACAGGGTTCAATATCTTGATGTTTTGAAGCGTGTTGTAGAGGATTTTAAGTGGGTTTGTCATGCTTATTGTTTGATGACTAACCATTATCTATTCGGTTATAAAAACGCCTGGCGCCAATTTTTTGTCAACAGATAGCGGATTTTTTTTGAGCTACGTTTTACAACCGTCGGTAAAATTAGCAGGGCAGTTGGATCCGCGAAGCTATGAATGTTGACCTGCCCCTTATTCCGAAACCCAATGCTACAGACAGGCGATAGGCATGTTAAGATCTTTGAGCTCCGCTGCCGTAACAAAATTTTGCGCCCCAAAATTACGATCGAACATCGCGCCTCGTTCCATTTTGTTAGGTAGGCTAAATTCACTCATCCAAAATCGCCGTGTAGCCCTAGTACAAGCTCCTGCCGGCTTTGGAAAAAGTACATTACTAGCCCAATACTACGCTCAAATAAGAAGTCGTCCTCTTACGGAAACGATTTGGTTATCATTAGACGAAGATGACAATGACCCCAATAGGCTTTTCATTTCCCTAGTTTTGGCGATACGCAATATTCAGCTAACGTGGTCGGAAGAACCTCACATATTGGTTTCCCGCATGGACAATGCCCACGGGATTAGGGTCGCTGTCAATGGGCTAGTGAATGCGGTATCTACCTATCAAGGACAACATTTGGTACTGATTATGGACGACTTGCACCGTGTTAATGACAAGGGTGCTTTGAATCTACTGGACAACCTAATCAATCAATTACCGGTTAACTGTACATTCATTATTGGTTCAAGAACTCCGCCGAATTTATCTTTGCCCCGTTGGCGAGCAAATGGAGAGCTGGGAGAATTATTGGCAACCGATCTGCAATTTGATGAGCTCGACGCGTTAGCTTTCGGTGCCTCATTATTTGGAAAACCAATTTCTGAAGAGTTAGCACGGCAGGCATTAAAACACACTAAAGGCTGGGCAGCTGGCCTTAATTTAGTGTTTTCCGCAGCTTTTAATCAAGCCAAATTGGATTTCACTGTGAACAGAGCAAACCGACATCTGTTCGACTACTTTGCAGCGGAAGTATTGGCGGATTTGCCCTCAGAACTGCGTGAATTTTTATTACATTGCTCTATTCTCCCCGAACTCGACCCGCAACGATGTAAGGCTGTCACCGGCCTCAACGATACTCAATTTATACTGAATGAATTGTATCGGCGTAATTTGTTTTTGACTGCCTTAGATGACATGGCGCCTATCCTAAAGCTTCACGATCTTTTTCGTGATTACCTCAAATGCGAACTGGAGTTACGTTACCCAGGACTGAAGGAAGATCTGCATGCCAAAGCCGCAGTAGCCGAACCGGTTTTGCCCCTCGCCATCATGCACTGGCTTAAGGCAAAGCGATGGGATGAAGCCGTCACCTTGATTCAGAGCTGCTCGGCATCGTTGATGGCCGAAGGCGGTTATGCGTTACTGGAACGCTGGCTCAATCAGCTACCCGAACACATACAAAATGACCGGCCGGAAGTGGCGCAATTAAAAGGAATATGCAAGTGGGCGCGTTATGACTTTTTAGGTATGCGCGCGCCCTTGGAACTGGCCTGTGCGGGTTATCGCCGCCAAGGCGATACGGCCAGTTTAGCGTACACATTATTTATGCTAAGCCGCAGCCTGCATTCCGTCGGCGATCTAAAAAGCTGTAGCCGAGTGTTGCAAGAGGTCAATACCCTCAAAACCGAATTAGACCTACAAATGTCCGCTGCTCTCCATTCAGTGGGCGCCTTGCAGGCTTTGGCGATCGGTTGGCCAACACATGTGGCGCCGCACCTTGAAGCCATGGTAGCCGCCGCCGAACAAGACCTTGCCAACTTGTTTCCGGCCATCAGCGATGCTTTCAATAGTTTTTATTATGGCATGCCCAATACGCTAAAGCCCTTACGCCATCTACGAATGTTATGCTCCGCTTGGTGCGAATGGCAAAACGTGCATTGGATGGTAGAAGCCATGGCCAATACCGCATGGCCGGAATTCTGGTACGGTGATTACACAACAACGATGCAGGCCATGGAAAGGCAATCTCGCTTCCAGCAACGGATGGCGGCAGTCCCCGCTCTTTGGTTGGATTTTCATCAGCTCAACAGTCGGGTATTAGCCGCAAAAGGCGATTTCGAACAGGCGGTAGCGGCAGAACACAGCAACCTGCAAATCGTGGGCTCCGACGAATTTGGCGCGACGGCACGGGCATGGCGCAGACCTATCTTATTCAATTTGGCCTGTGTCTATTGGATGGCGCAAAACCAACAAGGCTTAGCCGAATTGATGCCGCATATGCAGCTTAAACGGCAACCGGAAGAATGGCCTTTCGTTGCCACCGGTCTGGCATTAGTCAAAGGCCGGCATGCCTTATTGTCAGGAAATTTACCTGAAGCCGAAATAGAACTGGTGCGCGCACAAAAGCTTTACCGGCATTGGCGCTATCCGGGCTTCATCGGCAATCCGTCAATCAGCTTGGCCTATTTACGGGTTGTCCAAGGTCAACTGGAAACCGCCTGGACCGAATTCAAGCCAGTGCTTGAGGAAGCCATCAATGAAGATAGCATTGGCCCGTTGTTGATGGAGCCACGCCGGTTGCTCACCGAATTGTTCGCACTAATCCCGCCGGACGAGCAGGCACGTTACCTTGATATACAGCACAGACTCGAAGGCTGGCAGCAGACATCGCCGTCATACAGCGCCAACCTGAACGAAAAAACACCGCACAACTTATCTGAACGGGAACTGGAAGTGCTTGAAAGGATAGCCGCCGGCGACTGCAACAAGCAAATTGCCAAAATTTTCAATCTAAGTCCCCACACCGTGAAACGCCACGTTTCCAATATCCTCAACAAACTAGACCTTTCAACCCGCGGGCAGGCTGCCGCCTGGTGGCGGGAACATATCGGCCGCACTGATTAACTCGGCACAACTTCTCCGTCGTCAACAGCACTAAATCGGGTCTAATGGCCCATTTTTTTATGGCGTATGGCTCTTTTGGGCCATGCCTCGCCCATCTTTCAAGTATAAACTCGACACAGCGTTGGTTGGGATATTAGAAATATACATCCATTCACACCATCAAGGTCTAAACCCGTAAGGCAATGGATTCGCCGATAAGCAGGCCGTAAGGTTCAATCGAGGAGCGACAATAGGCAAAGCTGTATTTGTACGAAATACGGGGTCAATATAAGCTCCCTGATACGTCTAAGCTGTAAGAACAGCTCAAATATCAATGAGGAGGAGAGGGATGATGAAGAAAATAGCGATGTTATTAGGCTTGCCTTTCTTAATGACAGGTTGTGCAAGTACAATCGAATCTTTCTATAACAGGCAGGTCGTAGAAGATCAGCTTATGCCTGATGATACGGGTGCACAAGAAATTGGCACTCTTGCTGTCACGGCACAGCGCAGATTGGTTGTCGGGAACCTAAAAACAGGAAATTTCTGTTCGGAGCCCCCACAGGAAGTGGCGGATTCAATAACCACAGCAATAGCTACCGCATTAAAAGCAAACATTTCTGCGGATAAGACTGCTAATGCAGAACTTGCTAGTAACTTTGCAAGGCATGTAAATCAACTTTACAAACGAGCACATACTGTGCAGCTCTTTAGGGATGCCTCTTATCATTTGTGCGTAAATTCTGTAAATAGTGCGAATGGAGACAATGGCTCTTATGAGTCATACAGGGCCGATATAACAAGCATGGTAACGAATATACTGCCGTACTTGGAGAAAGAGGTCGAGGCATACTATGAAGTAGAAAAAGTACGAGCTGAAAATCCACCTTCAGTTTCTCAGGAAACGATAATTTGTGATTCAAGCTCCAGCCTTGATAAGAAGATCGATGGTAGTGAAAATAAACTATCAACCACTATAAATTGCCGTCCGCTCTCTCAGAAACAAGAAGACAGCGGCACAAATGGTATTGATTTGTAAATACAACTAACAATGGCATAAACTCGCCCCTCCCGAAAAAAACAAAAAAGGCGTCGAATTTATTAAGTTCGTTTTTTTAACGTGTCCAGTTTTGGCTTTTAAGCTTGGTTAAGCCGAAAACCTATTACACACCGTCAACACCGAAGGCTACTAGGCCATTGTCCTACACGGTTACTTATAATACTTTTAAGTGGTGGATTTTTATGAATCGGCTTTATAAGTTTATAACTGTATTTTCAATGCTAATATTCACTAATATCATTACAATTACAAATGTAGAAGCTGCAATTATAAAGACTTTAAAAAACTACAGTTATTTAGAAGGCGTTTCCGGATATGATAATTTTTACTTTATGGATTTAAATAATAACGATTTAGATAATATTTCAAAAACACAATTAAACAGTCTAAACATAAATGATGTTATATTTAATATAAATCTTAAGGATGATTACGATTTTGAAGTGCATAATAGCGAAAATTATCATAGTGAATACGCGCTTATAAACAAATATAACAATGGAAGTTATTATCTAAACTATGAGTATGAATACCATTACATGTATTCTCCATGGGAGGAGCTACATATCAGGCCATTTGGGCAAGTAAATAACGAATGGTCAATATTTGGCTACTACTTCGACGATGGATGGAAAGTTTATCAACCTTTAACAAGGACTTCTAACGACGTTACTTGTACTTCCCGTAAGTTCATCCTTGTTAATCCAGAAGCAATAGGAAATAATGCTGGTTACTGGGTTTGTACTGATGGATATGGATTGGAAACCTGGACAGAAGTATGGTGGTATAAATATGTAACTATTCAGCCCCCCATTACAAAAAACATCCAATCAGTCATTAAAAAACTGTATTTTTAAGCCGCCAAGACGTATTCTGTGCGCCATGCAACTGAGCGATCATGACCTAAACCAACTGGATGAAGACAAGCTTCTTGACTTGCCGGAAGAGGATTTGCGTCGCCTTTCGATTCGCTTGCTCAACGATCTCAAGGAAGCACGCGAGCGCTTGAAGCAAAACTCGCGTAATAGCTCCCGGCCACCCAGTAGTGAAGCACCGTGGGATAAGGCGAACGATACAGCCAGTGATACCGATGCTATAGACGCTGGCGAAGACACGCCGGACCAGGAAACAGATAACACCTCACCCGAGCCACCTGCTAAAGAATCCAAACAAGATTCTCAAACCGACTCGTCTCAAGCTTCGGATAATGTGCGTAAACCTGGTAAACAGCCCGGCGCGCAAGGTTTCGGCAGACAGCAAGTCCTGCCAGTGACTGACTATCAAGATCATCGTCCCGAGCTTTGCGCGTGTTGCGGTACTGTGTTCACGGCAAGTCAGCAAAAAGCGTATACCGCTTTTGATACCGTTGACCTCACCTGGGCTGACGCGAACGATCCGGGCTTGAGATTGATCACGACGCGGCATAGCTATTATGAAACGACGTGTCACTGCGGCCATGTGACGCGAGACGAACCGTATCGTCACGTGACCCACGGCAGTTTGCCGAACGTCGTGTGCAGCGAATGGCGCCTGGTCGGGCCGGGTTTGGCCGCCTTGATTGTGTGTCTGGCCTATCGCATTCGGCTATCCCGAGAACGCATCCGCGAATTCTTGCAGGATTGGTTAGGGTTAAGTCTCAGTGTCGGCACCATCAACAACACCCTGCATGAAAGCGGCGCGGCGGCGCTGCCGATCGAAGACGAACTCATTGAGGCGGTGGTCAATAGTCAATTACTGCATGTCGATGAAACGTCCTGGATGGAACTGACGACCTTCTTATGGCTGTGGGTGTTCAGTACGGATAGCGTGACCGCTTACTGGATTGCCTACCGCAGCGCTGAATTGCTCGAGAACCTCTTGGGCGCGGATTACTTGGGCTGGCTCATGAGCGATGGCTACCAAGCCTATCGCAGATACCCGAATCGTGTGCGCTGCTGGGCGCATCTGCTGCGCAAAGCCCAAGGACTGGAAGAGAGTTTCGACCCTGTGGCCCGCCAGTTCGGCAAACACACACTGGCGTTGCTGAATACGCTGATGAACGCGATTCGAGAGACCCGTGTCGACCCACCCGACAAACCGTTGACGGAAACCTTTCAAGAAGCACTGGCGCTCTATCTAGCGCTATGCGAAAGCCTGCGCGAAGCAACGCATAAAAAGACGCGTGAGCTGGCCGGTGAAATGCTCAATGATTGGGATGCGATCTTTCAGGTCGTTGCGTCCTATCATTTGCCGTTGACCAACAACGAAGCCGAGCGGGCACTGCGGCACTGGGTGATTTTGAGACGCATCAGCTATGGCACGCGCACCGAGCAAGGCTCGCGGGTATTCGCCATTTTAATAAGCGTGATCGAAACCTGCCGTAAAAGACAGCAATCCCCTTGGCTTTATTTGGCTGTAGTCATTGATCATCAGCGGACCGGGCGGCCGATTCCAAAATTGCCTCCAGTGGCCTGGGGGTCTGAATAGTTACATAAATATGGTTATACTGTTGACGGCATATATACCTATAAACTAAGCGAAAGCTTAATTGATAGTCTTTTACTACGTGGTTATTGGTGGATGGATCTAGATGTTATGGGTGATGATCTAAGCATATTTGATTATAGTCTTACCATATATACTGATAATGATCATTATTCATCAACTTTATCACTCACAAACCCAATTAGTTACTCAACAGTACCCTTACACACAGATACAAATACTGAAAACACCAGTGGAGATGGAGCTTCTGTCCCAGAGCCGAGTACTTTTTTGCTGCTAGGAGCAGGACTAATCGGGTTAACCAGTGCTTCTCGTAATAAATTAAATTTTGGCCACAACTCGTAACCCGTAAGGTTAATTCGCGATAGCAATCCGCCATCAATCGAAGAAATGATACTGAACCCCACAGTTGGCTCTGCTGAGCGAGATTTTTTACAATGCAAATTTGCGATTTTTCCACTCTTGTTTGGCGTTTTGCTCCGCTTACACTCCGCGAAAACGCCCTATTGGGCGGGAGACATGGTAAATTTGCCATGATCATTAATACCTTTAAAAACAAAGAAATACATCAACTCCCGGATAACATTTGAAAACTGCAGACACCAATTGCTTAAATCGATTAAAATCAAATGGATAGAATTTTCATGTAACCCAAAAAACGCTGATTTTTCATGATTTTGGGGGTTAGCACAAATTTACCGTGGGCCCGGGAGATAGGTGTCGTCGCTAAAACGCAGAAATTATCTGTTTAGCACTTGATGTTTTGGCGTTATTCACATAGTTCTTGCACAAGTGTTTTTCAAATTATATTTTTTAAAGAAATTTCAAGGTCGATGCCATGAGAAAATCATTGAAACTAACCTGTCTTTTTTTCCTTACACTATTTTCTTTTAGCTCTAATGCAAGCTTACTTTCAAACCCCGGATTCGAGTCGGGTCTTACTTACTGGGAAAGTTCAGGAGGTGCGGCAATTCGCTCCAACGATGATCCATCGGCTTATGAGGGTCAAAACTATTTATATGGTTTCGATACCCCACTGTTTAGTGTATGGCAAGATGTCGATCTGATTAATAAAGGTTTTTTGCCATCAGAAATCGATTCAGGCAATTTCATAGTCGAGCTTGGCGGCTGGCAAAGCGGCTGGCATTCTCAGCAGGACTCCGGGCAAATCCATGTTCGCTTTTTTGATACCACAATGTCTCAAATTGGCACGACTGCTTTGCCAAGCTTCTACTCAAATAATACCTGGGAAGAACAGTCTGGTTTAACGAATCTGCTTGCAGGGACAAGATTTATTCGTTACGAATTTATTGGTACCCGAGTTGGCAGCGGATCAAATAACGATGCCTATTTAGATGCTGCTTATTTGAATGTTGCAGCAATTCCAGTTCCCGCTGCAGTTTGGCTATTTGGTTCTGGTTTGGTTGGGCTTATTGGAATAAGAGGAAAGCTACCGCCAAACGGCGGATCAGTCCATAGCGCGTGCTAACCCGAAACCCGTAAGGCGGATTCGCGTTAGCAATCCGCTATTAATCGAAGAAATGGTACTGAATCCCATGGTTGGCTCTGCTGGCCGAGATTTTTACAATTAAAATTGCGGTAGTTCCACTCTTGTTTGGCGTTTTGCTCCGCTTACACTCCGCGAAAACGCCCTACTGGGCTGTAATTCCGGAGGTTAAAGACCGTAAAGATCATATTTCAAAAACCATCGAACGGTTGAATTCAACCGATTGCCCAAACGTACAGCTTGACGCAGTTCAGAAAATTGCTTAAAAATGCTTTTCCTAACGGATTTGGTCGCCAGGCTGGGAAGCCCCAAAGCCCCGAAAGAGTTCGCCTTTGCGAATAGCTGTGAATGCATATTCTGGCCCAACCTGAACACCGATTCAGATTGCCGGAATCTTTCCTAACGCATTGTTTTTTAAACCTGAGTATCCTACATGGACGTATTTACGGCGTCCTGTCAAGCGAGTAATCGTACCCTCTTCAATGCTCAGTGTATCGGAAAGCAATCATTGACTATTTCCTAAATGGCTTATTTAGTAGGAAAGATAACCGTTTCAACTGCTAACGCGAACATAGCCCAAAGTAATCCTTCAACCTAAAAAGAGGAGTTGAATGACTTCATGAATTGTTGAGGCCCAATAAAATCAACTTCTACAGAGATTTAAATCCAACTGCGGAGTAGTTACTTTTGGGTGAATCTTCGATGTTGTTTTTGTTTAACCAGGACAGTTACTTACATAACTTTTTCTCGATTTTTGGCTTGTTGAATTCACTGTCTTTCGCTGAAAATCTTGGAAACGGAGCGCTAGCGAAGTGAAGATTTTTAGTCCCCGATAGCCGTAGCGCCGGGTGTTTTGCCGGAGTCTGCGCGACTAGCGCAGGCGGAGGCAAAATACAAGGCATCGCGACACGGCGTCAAGCCATTTGTGGGAGTGCTACGGAGCCGCATCGAGTTTACGAGGATGTGGCGTAGTGGCACGGACGCAGGGCGAATCGGGGCCGCCGAAGGCATTAGCAGTCGCGTAATTTTTGCTGATTTTTCAAGCAGGATGCCCGGAAAAATCTTTCGCAAAAATAGCGACTCCCCTGTGAGCTCAATGTCTTCAACCGGTTACCGGGTTAATCGTGGTTTCGACAGGCTAATGGGTGAATCGTATCGTACGCTATTGACTTAGCGGCTCATCTGAATCAGCTCAATATCCTTTTTCAGCAATTCATTCACGAATGTGGAGAGATCGACGCCTTTGGCATTGGCTAACGCTGCGAGGGTGTTTTGCACGCTGGTCTCCGGGTGAATCGGCTGTTGCAGTTGCGCGTTTTTACGGTATAAGCTTTCGAGTGTGCCTCCGGAAAAGTCGATTTCCTTCGGCTTGTCGTCGTGTATCTGTGTTGACATCATTTTCTCCTTATCTGGGTTCGTTCTCATATTGTTGATGTTTCCAGCGAGTTGCTTCAATTGCCGAGATCAGACGGATTTTTGCCGTAGATGTCTATCATTCGATAGGGTATGGGTCCCGCCAATATTAACTCAAGCCTATATGGTTAATCTGGGTAGGGTTTCGGACCTTAGGCACACGTAGCGTACCCTACAATTTATGTATAACAATGAGCACAGAGCTTGGGAATGCAGCCTGAGATGCTTTAGCGTCTCGTAACGCTGGAGCGGTACTCAGGCATTCCCACGCAGAGCACTCATCGTTATACATAAGTCAAGAATTACCGTTTTGCAATCTTAGCCAATGAGGCCTCGATACCATTTTTTGTCGCCCAACGTTCCCGACTTCGAAATCGCGATCTGGGGATCGCTCCCACAGAGCACATCCGGCCCCTTGTGGGAGCGACGCCTTCGTCGTCCCTCACCTAATGCTAGGTGAGGGAAAGCCACTGATGTTCAATATCCGCAGATTTATCAAACAGCACCGCTTCCAAGTATACGGCGACCTCTGTTTAGCAAATTTACCGATACTTGTGTATAACGGCGAGCGCAGAGCATGGGAACGAGAATGCCTTGGGACTGAATACATATACAGGCGCAGTTCAAAAACGCAGAATAGTTTTCTTATTTGTTGTTCACAGACTATCCTATGCGACGAAAAACTGTGTAATATGCCGGCTTGAATATAATTAATAAAATTGACGATGAACATGAGGATAATTAGCGTTTCATGAAAATTGCATTGCTTTCCAGAAATCCTAAGTTGTATTCCACGCGGAGACTGATAGAAGCGGCGGAAGCAAGGGGCCATCAAATTGAAGTTATCGACGTGTTGCGCTGTTATATGGAAATTACGTCGACAAAACCGGGCATTCATTATAAAGGTACGGTATTGGAGGGATTCGATGCGGTGATTCCTAGAATCGGCGCGTCGGTAACATTTTATGGTACAGCGGTGCTTCGTCAGTTTGAAATGATGGGGACTTATCCGCTCAATGAATCGGTTGCGATTTCAAGGTCTAGGGACAAGCTGCGTTCATTGCAATTATTATCCCGCAAAGGTATCGGTTTGCCGGTGACCGGTTTTGCACATAAACCGGACGATATCGAAGATTTGATCAAAATGGTCGGCGGGGCTCCGGTCGTTATTAAGCTTCTCGAAGGGACTCAGGGCATTGGCGTCGTATTGGCCGAAACGAAAAAAGCGGCGGAAAGCGTTATCGAAGCTTTTATGGGCTTGAAAGCCGATATTTTGGTTCAGGAGTTCATCAAGGAAGCTGCCGGCGCCGATATCCGTTGTTTCGTAATCGGCGATAAAGTCGTAGCGACGATGAAACGACAAGGTGGCGAGGGCGAGTTTCGTTCGAATCTACATCGAGGCGGGACTTCATCGTTAGTTCGGATTACGCCGGAAGAGCGCTCGATCGCGGTTCGCGCGGCCAAGACGATGGGATTGAATGTCGCGGGCGTCGATATGTTGCGTTCGAATCATGGACCTGTCGTGATGGAAGTTAACTCCTCGCCGGGGTTGGAAGGCATCGAAACGGCAACAGGCAAAGACATTGCAGGCATGATTATCAGTTTTATCGAAAAGGATAGCCTCGGCAAATCCACTCGGACCAAAGGTAAGGGCTGACATGGCGGAATTGTTCATCGGCGGCCAGAAAATTAAAGCCGGCGAACGCAGAACGCTGGATATACCGCTGCCGAATCTTTATACACATACCGTTGTTCCCATGACGGTACATGTGATTAACGGCCGGCAAAGCGGTCCAAAGATTTTTGTTTGCGCGGCGATACACGGCGACGAGATCAATGGCATCGAAATCATTCGCCGTTTGTTGCAATCGCCGGCGTTGCGGAGTATCAAAGGCACTTTGATTGCGGTACCGATCGTCAATATCTATGGCTTTGTTCGGCACTCGCGCTATTTACCCGACCGCCGCGACTTGAATCGAGTTTTTCCCGGATCCGATAAAGGCTCCTTGGCCGGTAGGTTGGCATCGCTTTTTTTTCATGAAATTGTCGAGCAATGCACGCATGGTATCGATTTGCATACCGGAGCAATTCATCGCGATAATTTACCGCAAATTCGTGCCGATTTGAATGAAGGCGAAGAGACCGAGACTTTAGCGAGGGCATTTGCCGCTCCGGTTATTTTAAATTCGGATGTGCGGGATGGTTCGTTACGGGCTATCGCCGCGGAACATAAAATTCCATTATTGGTATACGAAGCCGGCGAAGCCTTACGCTATGACGAACTGTCGATCAGAATCGGGCTGCGCGGCATCATCCGCGTAATGAGGCAATTAGGCATGATTCGCCAAGAAACAGCCAAGCGAAAAAGCAGACTTCCGGAACCTGTCATTGCGCGTTCGAGCTATTGGGCTAGATCTTCTAAAAGCGGCTTGTTAAGGGCGATGGTCTCGTTGGGTGCTAAAGTCAATAAAGGCGAAACGCTCGGTGCGGTTAGCGATCCGTTTTATCTTGAAGACGATAATATTACCGCTCAAAATTCCGGCATTATTATCGGCAAGACTAATCTGCCGATTGTTACCGAAGGCGAAGCGTTGTTTCATATAGCCAGATTCGGTAAAGCCGACAATGCCGCCGACGTCGTTGAGCAATATCAGCATGAATTCGATCCGATGAATGAAGCTTATGAGTGGTCTGAAGCTCCGATTGTTTAAATTTGGAAAATGTCATAATTAAGAAGATCGATTTTAGCGCTTTGATGAAACAAGCTAAGTTGATCAACAAGGGGGGTATTTCAAGTGATACCAATATATTATTGTATTACAACCATTTCTTTCGCCGGAAGAAAACCAACAAGCCAACTGCTGTAGCGATGCTAATCGACCAGAATACCGGATAAGACCATGCCCACTTTAGTTCCGGCATGTAGTCGAAATTCATGCCGTAAACGCCGGCCAGAAAGGTTAGCGGTATAAAAATCGTCGCAAAAACGGTCAACACCTTCATGACTTCATTCATTTTATTGCTGAGACTGGACAAATAGATTTCCAGCAATCCGGCGATCAAATCCCGGTAAGTGTCCAGTCCCTCGGCGACGCGAATCGTATGGTCGTAAACGTCGCGCAGATATACCTTGGTCGTATCGCGTATTAGGTCGGATTCCGAACGAAGTAGGCCGTTCAAAACCTCTCTAAGCGGTGAAACCGCTCGTCGAACGAAAATCATGCCTCGTTTCAACTTTTGAATCGTATTCAGCATATCGGGCGAGGGCGAAAGAAGCAATTGATCTTCGAGGTCTTCGACAATTTCATCCAGGCTGTCTTCGATCAAAAAATAGTGATCCACGACCAAGTCGATGATGCTGTAACTCAAATAATCCGCCCCCTGACTACGAAACCTTCCCCGGCTGTTTTGTATTCTGCGGATTATCGGGTGTAACAGATCCGACTCCGATTCTTCAAAGGTCAAGATAAAATTACTGCCGAGTATTAAGCTGAACTGTTCGTTATCGAAAGTCAGAGATTCCGCGTCGAATCGTATGACCCGGAGCACGATGAAAATAATATTGTCGAACTCCTCTACTTTAGGCCGTTGATGGGTATTGGCGATGTCTTCCAATACCAGTTGATGAATAGTGAACTCTTTCCCCAGTTGTTCGATCAACTCGACGTCGTGCAGACCGGTGATGCTGAACCATGAAACGGTGGGTTTGTCTTTCGGCGGAATCAATTCCGAAACGGTCTTGATCTCTTGTTCGATCAAGATGTCTTTACTGAATTCGATCAGTTTGATTTTGCCGGCCGTTTCCAGTCTTTCGCCGACATGGATGACGCTGCCCGGCGCAAGACCGAATTTTTCGGAAGAACTGCTTAACGAGAGGGGCTGGGTCATCGGCTATCGAGAGGATTCATCATGCGTTGTCTAAAGATTTCGTGACAAATAGCTTCCTGGAATCATGAGCTTTCTAGCGGGTTCGGTAACTCGCTTGACAGGACGCCGTAAATACATCCTTGTAGGCTTGGCGGCGGCTTTCCTTGCCGCCGACACCTGTCAATCGAGTTACCGAACCAGCCTACCCTAAATCAAAAAATAGGGAAGTTATTTATAACCAAATCCTAAATTAAAACTCAATGGTTTGTCCGACTTCGGGAAGCGAAGCGTCCCAGCCGGTACGGTGAAAACACGTGCGTAACGAATGCGAGGCGTTGAGTTCGCCGTGGATCAAATACAGCCGGGGCTTGGGTTCTTTGAACGCCGAGGCCCAGCGGAGCAGCTGGCTTTGGTCGGCATGCGCGCTTAAGCCGCCGAGCGTATGAATCGTGGCTTGCACATGGATTTTACTGCCTAGGATCTTCAAGTCTTTCTGACCTTCGACTAAGGTTCTCCCCAGGGTACCTTGAGCCTGAAAGCCGACGAACACGACATGCGCATCGCGACGCCAGAGGTTGTATTTCAGATGATGGCGGATGCGTCCGCCGGTACACATGCCGCTGCCGGCTATGATGATGCTGCCGCCTGCGATGCGGTTGATCGCCATCGAGTCTTCAGTCGATTCTGAATAGACCAGATTCGGCAGCCAAGTTTGCCAGCCGTCTTTGCGCTTGGCGATGTGTTTGAATTCGGGGTCGTCATCGTTGAACAAATGGCTATGATCGTCGTAAATTTTGCTGGCTTCGATCGCCATCGGGCTGTCCAGAAAGACCTGTTGTTGTGGCAACGCGCCTTCCCGATAAAGTTTACCGAGCCAATAAATCAAGTCTTGGGTTCGTCCGACCGCGAATGACGGAATGATCACATTGCCGCCGTTGCCTTGAGCCGCGATGAGTATTTCGCGTAATTCGTCGAGCGTCGTATCTAATGGTTTGTGATCACGATCGCCATAAGTCGATTCCAATAACAGGATATCCGCCTTGGTGAGTTGTTCCGGGTCATACAATAAAGGCGAATGCCGATTACCGAGATCGCCGGAAAATACCAAGGTTTTTTGCTGCGGGCCGTTGTTTGATTTCAATTCTACAATCGCGGATCCGAGAATGTGTCCGGCATCATGAAAGGTGACCGACAAGCCAGGTACTATTTCAGTGGGTTCGCGATAGGCGGTAGGCTTGCGAAGTTGCAGCAGAGCTTCGACATCTTCGAGCGTATAGAGCGGTTCGAGCAATTTTTTTCCGGAACGTTGGCGCCGTTTGTTTTCCCATTCAGTATCGCGCAACTGCAGTAAGGCTGCGTCTTTGAGTAATAGGTCGAGCAGATGAAAGCTGCCTTCGGTCAGAAAAAGATCGCCTCTGAAACCGTCTTTATAAAGTTGCGGCAGACGTCCTGAGTGATCCAGATGGGCATGCGACAACACGACCGCGTCGATGTCCGACGGTTTGAACGGGAATCGGGATCGGTTTTGTTTGTCGGCTGCTTTGCCGCCTTGAAATATGCCGCAATCGATCAAAATGCGCTTATTGTTCGATTCCAAGAGATAACAGGAGCCAGTCACCTGGCCGGTGGCGCCGAGAAAAGTGAGTTTATTCATAGCCTGCTCTGTATGGGACGATTATAGTCGGGATGGTCTAGGCTGAATCGGTGGACAGTTTGAGCAGTCCACCGGCTGGTGTTTTCGATTATTTCTTAATACGATCAATGATACGTTGATAGGCTTCGGTCAGTTCATCGGCAATGACTTTGGTCGCCGATATTAATTCCTCGGTTGTTTCCTTGGTATCGTCTTTGATTTCCTCGGCTTTGTGTTTTAATTCGGTCCATTTTTTTTCGGCATGCTCCCATTCGTCTTTCGCTTCCTTACCGGCAAGATTTAATTGAACAGCGATTTCATCGCGTTGTTGTTTGATTTTGTCGGACAGGCTTTCCAGGTCTTTTAAAAGGTCCATAATATTCTCCTCGTTGAGTAATGCGGTACTGTTTTGTCGTTATGTTTAACATGAGTTGCTCGGGCTGGTCGTGAGCATTGCTGAGTATAATCCAATTATTCGGCAGTTTGAGAAGGAATTTTGAAAGAGGAAAGGGGAAAAAGTGAAAGGTAAAAGAGGAAAGCTGCGTAGCCCGGATGGAGCGTAGTGCAATCCGGGGAGGTTCGAAGCCACGCCTTTTCCGTACTCCGCTATGAGGCATTCGGGTTATATGTGTTTACAGCGGGATGCGTATGGGGTGGAATCGGAAAAAATCCTAATGACTAGCAGGAAGTTTGCTCAGTGCCGATACTTAGCATTGGCCGATAATAAGCGATTTAATTTTTGCTTATTACCGACTATGAAACAGTTACTGATTATTCTATTCAATTTCCTAATTTTTCCTGCGGCCGCCTTGGCGCACGGACCGACACCGCAAAAAGCCAAAGAGAGTATTACCATCGAGGCGCCGGCGGACAAAGTTTGGGACGCGGTCAAGCAATTCGGTTCGATTGCCGATTGGCATGACGATGTCCAAAAAAGCGAGGGCGACGACAAGCATGAATCGGGTGGCAAACGCACGCTGACTTTTACCGACGGCGAACAACTCGTCGACGAGCTCGATTATTATAGCGACGAAAACCGGGAATACAGTTACCGCTTGAACAAGGAAAACGTCAAAGCGTTGCCGGTCAGTTCTTATTCGATTGAATTGCAGGTGACGCCAGGAGGGAACGATAGCAGTAGCCTCGTGACTTTGAAAAGCCGTTTTTATCGAGGTGACACCGGTAACACGCCGCCGGAACATCTAAGCGACGAAGCGGCGGTTAAGGCGATGACGCAGTATTTCAAAAACGGCCTGGCCAGCCTGAAAAAACACGTAGAGAACTGAGATTTAGAAGGCCGCTCACACGGCATTACGGAGCAGGAATACTATCGGATTTTTATTTCAGGGTATCAGCGTTTGTATATTCATCTCGTGTAAGCATTCAGTCCCACGGCCATTCTCGTTCCCATGCTCTGCGCTCATCTTTATACACAAGTACCGGTAAAGGTGCTGAACAGAGGTTATCGAATACCTGGGAACGGTACTGTTTGAAAAATCAGTGGATATTGAAAGTCAATGGCTTTCCCTCACCTAGCATTAGGTGAGGGACGACGAAGACGTTGCTCCCACAAAGGGTCGGATGCTCTGTGGGAGCGATCCCCAGATCGCGATTTCGAGGCCGAGAGTGTTAAGTGACAATAAATGGTATCGAGGCCACATTGGCTAAGATTGCAAAAGGATAATTTATGACTTATGTATAACGATGAGTGCTCTGCGTGGGAATGCCTGAGTATCGCTCCAGCGGTACGAGACGCTAGAGCGTCTCGGGCTGCATTCCCACGCTGGAGCGTGGGAACGATAGGGGGTGTGAATAATTACCATCTCGTAGATCAAAATTCGGTGCCGGTCTCCGTCAAAGAACGCCGTGAACCCAGCACTTAAATTATCTAAGGGAGCGAACCATAGCCAATGGCTTATGGAATTTAGGTGCTGAGTGAATACTTTCATGTAGTCTTGACGGCAGCTATTCCTGCCGCCGACACCTGTCAATCGAGTTACCGAACCTGCCTCCTTTGCATTTAAAATAGGGAAGTTATTTATGACCGAACCCTAAGGCGTATGTTCGCTCGAGTAGAGGTATTATTCGTTGATGTACTTTAGGTGATGTTTTTGAACCCGGTAACGCAAGGTTTCCCGGGTTGCTTTCAATAACCTTGCCGCCGCCGTTACGTTCATACCGGAGCGGTTCAGAGCCTCCTCGATGATTCGCTTTTCGATGTCTTGTAGAGACAGGCTGCCGTCCAGCGGAATGAATATGCCGTCTTCGCGTATGCTGGATTTCGTTGACGGTAAATTAGGCAATTGCAGCCAATGCTCGGGGAATACCTCACTATCGGAAAGCAGTACGCAACGTTCGATGACGTTATGCAATTCCCGGATATTGCCGGGCCAATCATAGGCTTCAAGCTTTCGCCAGACGCTTTCAGGGACGATGGCAAGGTTTTTTCCGGTTCGGGCATTGCCTTCGGCGATGAATTGCCAAACCAGTTCGCGCAGGTCTTCCTTCCGTTCGCGCAAGGGCGGAATATGCAAATTGACGACATTCAGACGATGATACAAGTCGCGTCTGAAATTGCCTTTTTCAACGCTTTCCAGCAAGTCCCGGTTGGTTGCGGCGACAATTTGTAAATCGACGCTGATTTCCCGCTCGCCGCCGACACGGCGAAATTTAAATTCTTCGACCGCTTTTAACAGTTTGCCTTGTAAATCGAGATCTAACTCTCCGATCTCGTCCAGAAACAAGGTGCCGCTGTTGGCTTGTTCGAGCAGGCCGTGGCGGCGTTTTTTAGCGCCGGTAAAAGCACCGGCTTCATGGCCGAATAGTTCCGATTCCAGCAGATCCTTTGGGATGGCTGCGCAGTTCAACTCGATCAACGGACCTTGTGCGCGTAGCCCCGAATAATGCAGCAAGCGAGTTACTAATCCTTTTCCTGATCCGGTTTCTCCGGTGATGACCAAACTGGAAAACCGCACTTTAGCCAATTGGCCGATCATCTCCTTAAGCGTTTGAATTTGAGGGCTTGAACCGATCAGTGCGTCGATCGAATAACGGTTGTGCTTGAGGTCGGTTTCCTGGAATAAACGTCGCTGGGCTCTGGCGCTTCGGGCGGCGCCTTCGACCAACATATTCAAACGGTCCAGGTCGCAAGGTTTTTCAAGAAAGTCGTAAGCGCCGAGGCGTAAGGCTTTGACCGAATCGGCTACGGTGCCGTATCCGGTTAGAAACAGCCACTCGGAATGAGCGATGTTCTGACGAACTTTTTCCAGAAAATCCAACGCATTGCCGTCGGGAAGATTCATATCCGATAACACGACTAGTGGTTCTAGGGCCAAGTCGATCAACTGATGCTCTGCTTTTGCAAGAGTGTCTGCAACCACCGCGTTCCAGGCTTGTTTGTTGAAAAATCGGGCCAGTTCGTTCCCGAGCAGTGCTTCGTCTTCGATAATCAGCAGATTGTTATTGTGCATGGTTCAGACCGGACAAGTTAATGAAGCGCAAGCGTGACCTTGCTCGTCGTTGCTTAAGGTCAAGTCCCCGCCCAACGATTTCGCAAACCGGCGCACCATCGACAATCCCAAACCGGTGCCTTGTTCATGCGTGCTGGCGAAAGGGCGTATTCCTTGCGTCAATAATTGTTCGGAAAATCCGGGGCCGGTATCTCGCACCTGAATGACCAGTTGACTGTCCTTGACGAATGCATTGACGGTAATCGTGCCGCCGGCATTGGATAATTCTTGACAGGCGTTGATCAACAAATTGAGCAAGGCCTGGCGAAGTTCCGTTTCCGGCAGCAAGGGCTTGATGCCGGTTTGTATGTTTAGGCGAAAGACTATGTTGTCAGCCGTTTGATATTTGATTAGCATCAATAATTCGTTGATGACGATTTCGAGGTCGACCCGTTTGGGCGTTTCCGGCGAATGTTTGGCTAAAGACAGTAGTTCGTTTAGTCGTTGAGTGATACGGTAGGCTTCATTAGCGACCAGTTGCAATCGCTCGGATAAGTCGGGATTCGTGCATTCGTTTTGAATGTTGCGCAATGCGGCTTGTATGCCGGCCAACGGATTTCGCAGTTCATGGGCAGTGCTGGCGGCTAGTTCGCCTACGACGGCTAATCGTTCGGATCGAGCGAGACTTCGGCTTTGTTCGAGCAAGGTATGGGTTGCATTGCGAATTTCTTGCTCTAGCAGTTGCCTGTGGTTTGCATGCTCGAGTTCTAATTCGGCAAGGCGAATGATCAAGCGGTTATAGTTGCTAAACAGCGATTGCAATGCCGGCTCGATATTCTGATCGTCGATCGGCTGAGGTTCGCCGTCCGCTAATAGCGACAGCAACTCTTTCAAGGCCTCCAAAGGCGCCAGAATTTTTCTACGTAAAAACCGTAAGTCGAGAACAAGCAAAGTTAAAAAAACCACGGCGGGAAAGATGATTGCGAAATTCAATTCCCATTCGCTGTCGGAATAGACTTGACTCAGCAATTGTTTTTCTTCGCGGATTTGTTGATTGAAAAAGCCCCCGGCAAGCTTAAGCGTGTCCATCAAGTCCTGACGATATTGACCGGGATTTGCATTTGACAGTCTTTTGCTTATTTCGATCAGCTCCAGCGTTTCGGGCGCGCCTGGATATTGTTGTTCAAGGTCGGCGATGATGCTATTCAACAGTTTGGGATCATGTCGAGCCGATGGTGAAGAGTGTGCAATATTATCCAATTGATGCAGATACAGTTCGAAGATTTTTTGTTGTAGTTGATGTCCGTAGGAAATATCTTCTTTAATGATATTGATTCGGTGCAAGTTGCGCCAAGTGATGCCGCCGAGAGCGATCAACTCGATCATGATGAACAGTCCCAACGTCGCCCCGATGATCGCAATCGGGCGGTATAAAATTTTGTTCATTCGTTTTCCCGACAATCTTGTTTAAAGGAAGCATTATAAAGTTGATAGCGGCATTGTCCGAAGCCTGGATGTATTGAGGCATGAATAACTGACGTCCAATCCAATAAACCATGGTTGATCGACTTAATGGTTGTAATGAATGTCGTCGCGTTGACCTCGCTGCATTGTCATGAATCTCAAAGTTTATCGTGTTAAACCTTTTACCGGTCAAATTTCGTCGCCCGGGGCGTCAATGGGAGTCGTTGACCCAGCACCACTTTAAATAGGTGATGAAATTTGATTGTGATAGGAGTAACACATTTTATATGCCAAGTCTGAATTGGATGATTCGGGGCGGAGTTGTTGAGCCATGGATAATTTTTCCGAATAAAGCCGTGCTGGTTTCATGCCTGGATGTTTCCTAATTATTTGAGTGCCGGTTGAAATGCACCGTTTTGATCGGTTGAAATGAACCAAATTATAAGCATGGGTATCAACCGAGTGTTTTATGGTGTGTTAAGTTCTGAGCGATTCAACGGATTATCATAATTGGCATTTGTATTGCTTTATGTTGATTGTTGAAGATTAACACCGCAAAGGATTCATCATGAGTACATCCATTCGGGCTGCCACGCCTAAGACAGGTATTCCGGGGCTTATTGAAAATTGGCGCAGTGATTTACCGGCCGGTTTCCTGGTGTTTTTGATTGCATTGCCGCTTAGTCTCGGCATAGCGATGGCTTCGGGTTTTCCGCCGATGGCGGGCATCATTAGCGCAATTGTCGGCGGCGTCGTGGTTTCCAGATTGAACGGCTCCTTTGTGACAATTAACGGTCCTGCGGCCGGTTTAATCGTCGTACTTGTCGACGCGGTACAATCGTTAGGACAGGGTGATGCTATGGCGGGCTATCGTTATACCTTGGCCGCAATCGTCATAGCAAGTGTGTTACAGGTATTGTTAGGGCTATTCAAGGCTGGCAAGCTCAGTGCTTTTTTTCCGATATCGGTCGTGCATGGCATGTTGGCTGCGATCGGCATCATTATCATGGGCAAACAAATACATACGCTGTTGGGTGTAAAGCCTGAGGCCGAATCGTTGTTGGGTGCCATTGCTGAAATCCCGAATTCTTTGGTCAATCTGAATCCGGAAGTGGCGTTCATTGGTTTTTCAGGACTGCTGTTACTCGTTGCCTGTACCTTTTTTAAAAAGCCCGCATTGAAAATGATTCCAGCCCCTCTTTTGGTCGTTTTGACCGGGCTGGGGTTGGGGCAATATTTCGATTTGGATCATGTACACCGCTACCTGTTTTTGCCTGAAACAGAGATTCTGCCGCATCATGTGTTTACGATCGGCCCCGCTTTTCTGGTCGCGGTTCCGGAAAATTTTTGGTCCGGATTTTATTTTCCCGATTTTTCGAAAATCGCAACGATTGAATTCTGGATCTCCGTCGTAGCCATCTGTCTGGTTGGGAGTTTGGAAAGCTTGCTGAGCGCCGCCGCGGTCGATAAGTTGGATGTTTATAAGCGAAATTCCAAATTGAATAAGGATTTAACAGCGGTCGGAATCGGCAACCTGATTTGCGGTTTGATCGGCGGTTTACCGATGATCACCGAAATCGTGCGCAGTTCGGCCAATGTCAATAATGGCGCGAAAACCGGTTGGGCTAATTTTTTTCATGGCTTGTTTCTATTGATTTTCGTCGCACTGTTCCCGAAACTGATCCATGAAATTCCGTTGGCTTCGTTGGCGGCACTGTTGGTCTATACCGGCTCTCGTTTGGCTTCGCCGAAGGAGTTTGCCAAGACGATTTCGATCGGCTGGGACAATTTCGCCGTTTTCGCGGCGACTATTGTCGGCGTGTTGGCAACCGACTTGCTGATCGGCGTCGCGATCGGTATTACCGTGGAATTGCTTATTCATATCGCTCGCGGATTGAAAATACGTCAAATATTGTCGTCTGCTTATCATGTGCGGCGGACAAACGAAAATACCTATCATATCGAGGTCAGTGGTGCCGCGGTTTTTTCGAATATCATCGGATTGAAAAGCTTGGCAGTCGGTTTGCCGGAACGAAAAACCGTTTATTTCGATCTCTCCGAGTCGGAATTGATCGATCATACCGTGATGGAGTTCATTCATCATTTTGCCGAGGAGTACAATCAGGCCGACGGACAATGCAAAATCGTCGGTTTGGAATATCACCGGCCTTATTCGAATCATCGTTTGGCAGCGCGCCGAAAAGTGATTTAATGAAAGCGGGTTACCGGTTCGATAAGTTTTGTCGCTCTATTAATCGCACCCGAAAAGGAGTGCTTGCCATGCTTTTTGTCCCTATCCGTCCAAATCCTTGCGATGATCAAGGCGCTGCATGCCGATGACCTTATTCTTCGCATTACTATCGGTCTTAATGGCTCTACTGTCGGCAGTCAGTTCATGGGCTTACAGCCGTCGAGCTCTTGTCGAATATTTACTGAACCGTATTTTTGCTTTCGATTCTTCACGGCTCGTCAAGGTGGCGTTATTTTTAGAGCCCGACTACTATGCGCGCGCGATGCGGATTGTGCCGTTTTGCTTGCTGGGCGTTTCCGGCGCCTTGGCGGTTTTGACCGGATTATTGCAATTGCTGGGCGCCGATTCGGCAGCGATGATTTTACCGTTCGGTCTGCCCGGCTTGTCTTGGCATGTCAGGCTCGATGCCTTGTCGGGCTTTTTTTTCCTGGTATTGGGAATGCCGCTGATTGCTGTCAGTCTGTTCGGCCCGGGATATGTCCGGGAGTTCGAGCATAAAAAATCATTGGCGGTGTTAGGGTTTTTTACCGGTTTGTTTGTCGCCGGCATGGAAATGGTCCTGCTCGCCGACGATACCTTCTTTTTTATGATCGCCTGGGAGCTGATGTCGGTTGCCAGTTATTTTCTGGTCGCTTTTCAACATGAACAACCGGAAAGCCGCCGCGCTTCGTTTTTGTATTTGCTGATGGCCGAGATCGGCGCATTGTGCATTATCTTGGGCTTCGGCGTATTGGTGACTTTTGCCGAAGGTTTCAGCTTCGGGCATATCCGAGGCGTCGCTCTGACGCCATTATGGGCGTCGGTTGCTTTTGCTCTGGGTCTGGCCGGTTTCGGGATGAAAGCCGGCTTGATGCCGCTGCACGCCTGGTTGCCCGAGGCGCACCCGGCGGCGCCGTCGCATATTTCGGCGTTGATGAGCGGCGTGATGTTGAAAATAGCGGTCTACGGCTTTATCCGTTATAGCTTCGATTTGTTGCCGCAAGTCTATTGGCAATGGGGCGTGATCGTCATGGCGTTAGGCGCGGTTTCAGCCGTGCTGGGGATTCTTTATGCCTTACAGCAACAACAATTGAAACGTTTGCTGGCTTATTCGTCGGTGGAGAATATCGGCATTATTTTTTTGAGCATAGGACTTGCGCTGGTCTTTTTCAGTACCGGCCAATCGCAATCCGGTGCGTTGGCATTGCTCGCAGCGTTGCTGCACAGCTTCAATCATGCGCAGTTTAAAACGTTGTTGTTTTTGGGGGCCGGCGCGATTTTGCATCAAACGCACGAAACCAGCTTGGAAAAGATGGGCGGACTGATCCGACGCATGCCCAAAACGGCCGCTTTGTTTTTAGCCGGAACGTTGAGTATCGCCTCGCTGCCGCCGCTTAACGGTTTCGTTTCCGAATGGCTGACCTTCCAAGCCGCGCTGCAAGCCAATCAGTTGCAAAGCGGCGTGCTGCGCAGTTTCGTTCCGACCGCGGCGGCGATGCTGGCGTTGACCGGCGCGCTGAGCGCAGCCTGTTTCGTCAAGGTCTACGGCATCGCCTTCTTGGGTTTGCCGCGCTCGCCGCATATCGCGCATGCCCGCGAATTGACCGATCGCGGCATGCTGGCCGGTCTTGCCCTGCCTGCGGCGCTATGCATCGTCGTTGGCATTTTTCCGGTGCCGTTGATCGACGGACTGCGCCGCGTGATAGAAAATCTGACCGGTGCAGTGCTGGCGAATATCACCGCTGCCGGTTGGTTATGGCTGACGCCGGCCGGCGCCGAAACAGCATCGTATTCGCCGGGTTTGGTACTTGCGGCATTTCTTGCGGCCGGCGCATTGGGCTATGTTCTGCTCTATCGGATTCGAGCTGTCGAATCGCGCCGCGCGGAACCGTGGGATTGCGGCTACGGCGGACTGAATGCCGGCATGCAATACACCTCCGGCGCGTTTAGCATGCCGATCCGGCGCATCTTCGACCCGGTTTACGATTTAAGGGAAACGCTGAACCAGGAAACCGGCGATTCGGCGGGTTGGCGAGTGACCGCCATTCGTTATCAGTTTCAAGCGGACGACAAGTTCGTCCGCTTTCTTTACACGCCGATCGGGCGCTCGGTCACGCAGTCGGCGTACCGTCTCGGCAGAATTCAGACCGGCAGCATCCGAACGTATCTGGCTTATTCGTTCGCGACCTTGTTGTTTTTACTTTGGGTGGTGAGTTGATATGGCTTGGTTAATGGCAATCGGGCAGCCCCTGCTTTTTATCTTGATCGCACCGCTTTTGACCGGTTGGATCAAGTTCGTCAAATGCCGGCTGCAAAACCGCAAGGCTCCGTCGCTGCTGCAGCCCTATCGCGATTTGCGCAAGCTATGGGTCAAGGAGACGATCCTGCCCGAGACGGCGTCGTGGATTTTCAGTGCGGCGCCGGTGATCGTGTTCGCGGCGATCCTATTGGCAGCGGCCATCGTACCGCTGGTCGCCGTGAACCTGCCGACCGCCCGGATTGCCGATGTCTTCGTGATGGTCGGATTTTTCGCATTGGCCCGTACTTTTTTGGTGTTGGCAGGCATGGATATCGGCACTGCGTTCGGAGGCATGGGCGCCTCGCGCGAAATGACGATTTCGTCGATGGCGGAGCCGGCGATGCTGATGGTGGTATTCACGCTGGCGATGAGCGCTCAAACCACCAATTTGTCGTTGGCGATGCAATACGTGCTGGACAGCGGCTTGGTGCTGCGGCCTTCGTTCGTCTTCGCCTTGGCTGCATTGATGCTGGTCGCGATCGCCGAAACCGGACGGATTCCGATCGATAATCCGGCCACCCATCTCGAGTTGACGATGATTCATGAAGCGATGATTCTCGAATACAGCGGGCGATCCTTGGCGCTGATGGAATGGGCGAGTCAAATCAAGCTGATGTTGTACGGCGTTTTGATTGCCAATATGTTCTTCCCTTGGCATATAGCCACCGATTTCAGTCTCGAAGCCTTGGCCGAAGGTCTGCTGGCGATCGTTCTGAAGCTGGCCGCGTTGTCGGTGTTGTTGGCGTTTTCGGAAACGCTGCTCGCGAAAATGCGCATCTTCAGAGTGCAGGAATTTTTGAGCTTCGCCTATTTGCTCAGCGTGCTAGGCATGCTCAGCCATATCATTCTCGAGGTGTATTATGGTTAATTCGCTCAGCGTTTATCAGCAAGCCGTGATGCTAATGGCGGCGCTGATTACGCTGACGTCTTTTTTGATGCTGGGTCAATCGCGCCTGCTCAGGCTGGTCGGCGTGTTCGCGGTGCAGGGCTTGCTGTTGTCGGCGAGCACCGCGCTGGTCGCGTATTCGATGGCGTTGCCGCATCTTTATATCTCCGCGGCGTTGAGCTTGGTGATTAAGGGCTTGTTGATTCCGGCCATGCTGTTTCGGCTGATCATGCGCATGAATCTGCACCGGGAAATGGACACCGTCGAGCATCCGGCGAGGGTCATGATCGGCGGCGCATCGCTGGTCGTGTTCAGTTATTACGTATGCCTGCCGATCGTTAAATTGTCCACGCTGATCACGCTCAACACGATTTCGGTCAGTCTCGCGGTCGTGTTGTTGGGCATGCTGCTGATGATCACTCGCCGCCATGCGGTCGCGCAGGTCGTCGGTTTCATGTCGATAGAAAACGGCTTATTCTTTGCCGCGGTCGTATCGACGCTGGGCATGCCGATGGTCGTCGAACTGGGCATTGCCTTCGACGTGCTGGTCGCGGCGGTCATTTTCGGCGTGTTCTTTTTTCAAATCCGCTCCAGCATCGATTCGCTGGATGTTGACCGGCTCAGCCAGTTGAGCGAGGTGGAGGAATGATCGCGGTCTATTTGATTCTGCTGATTCCTTTTTCCGGTTCGGTGATTCTGGCCCTGCAAAACGACCCCGACCGCAGTCGCCGCTATAACACGGGCTTCAATGCCTTGAGCCTGTTCTGCTCTATTTGGTTGGCGGTCGAAGTATTGCTCAAGGGCCCGCTGTTGTCCTCGGGCAAACAGTTCTATATCGACTCGTTCAATGTGTATCTGGTGGTGCTGACTGCGTTCGTCGGTCTGACGACGGCACTGTTTTCCGGGGCTTACATGCAACATGAATGGGAAGCCGGAAAAATCACTCCCAGGCGTCTGCGTTTTTATTATTCCGCCTATCAAGCCTTCATGTTTACGATGTTTCTGGTCTTGACGACCAATAACATGGGGCTTTTGTGGGTCGCGATGGAGGGCGCGACGCTGGCGACGGTGCTGTTGGTCAGTTTGTACCGGACGCCTGAAGCGGTCGAAGCGGCCTGGAAGTATTTCATCCTATGCGGGGTCGGTATCGCGCAGGCCTTATTCGGAACGATCTTGCTGTATTTCGCGGCGGAACAGGTCGAAGGTATCCGTCCCGACGAAGCCTTGTTATGGACGACTTTGCATGAGAATGCAGCCTTGCTGAATCCGGGCGTGATGAGCATCGCGTTCGTGTTTCTGTTGATCGGCTACGGCACCAAAATGGGTTTGGTGCCGTTGCACAATTGGTTGCCGGACGCGCATTCCGAAGGTCCTACGCCGATGTCGGCCATTTTGTCCGGGCTTTTGTTAAACGACGCCTTGTATGCCGTAGTCAGAAGTAAGATGCTGGTCGATCAGTCGTTGGCTTCGCACTTGCCCGGTTATCTGATGATGGGTTTCGGTCTGCTGTCGTTTCTGGTGGCCGCGTTGTTGCTGCATCACCAAAAAGACATCAAGCGCCTGTTCAGTTATTCCTCGATCGAGCACATGGGGCTGATGACCTTCGCGTTCGGCATCGGAACGCCGTGGGCCGTGTTTGCCGGGTTGTTTCACATGACCACGCATTCCTTGACCAAGTCCGCTATTTTCGTGACAGTCGGTCATGCGTCGCAGCTCGCCGGCACGCAACGCATCGACAAGATTCGGGGGCTTATCAATACCCAACCGGCCGTCGGTTGGGGATTATTGATCGGCACGCTCGCGATAGCCGGCTTTCCGCCGTTCGGCGTGTTCGCGAGCGAATTTTTGGTGTTGATCGCGACGATGCGGGATTATCCGTGGCTGACGCCCTTGTTGTTGATCGGTATCGGTATCGCTTTCGCCGGCTTGTTCCGGCATCTGCAGCCTATGGTATTCGGTCCTTTGCCGGAAGGCCGCCAGGCCATTCAAGCCAACATGACGCCGGTCGTGCTGCATTTGCTGCTGGTGTTGTGGTTGGGGATCAGTCTGCCGTTCTTTTTGGGCAACTGGTTCAATCAGGCGACGCAATTGATCGCCGGGAGTCTGCCGTTATGACCGAAACGACAAAGCCAAACGGCGCTTGGGACGTTTTCATGAGCGAATTGAATGCGCTAGCCGAGGATCAAGCCGATCGCCGGGCCTTATCCGGAGTCGACATGCTGATGCTGGCTCCGGAAAACTGGGGGAAGTCCGCGCAAATCGCCCGGAGTCACGATGCCCGCTGGGCCGGTGTCTGGGCCGACGATCTGTCCGGGCGTTTCAGAGTCGATTGTTGTTTCGAATGCCAAGGCCGCTACTTGATACTGCGGACCGCCGTTGCCGCGGAGCATCCGGAATTGCCTTCGCATGCGCCTTTCTATCCTGCCGCCGACCGCGCGGAACGGCATGTCCGGGATATGTTCGGGATACGTTTCATCGGCCATCCTTTGCAGGAACAGCGTTGGACCCGGCATTTAGCCTGGGCCGATGACGAATTTCCGCTGCGCAAGGATTTTCCTGCGCAAGGTTTTCCGCAAGCCTCGACGCCGCCGGACAAGGATTATCCGTTTCTCAAGGCGGAGGGTCCCAGCGTCTATGAAATACCTGTCGGCCCGATTCATGCCGGCATCATCGAGCCCGGTCATTTTCGGTTTCAGGCCGTCGGCGAAACCGTGCTGCATTTGGAAGAGCGCTTGGGTTATGTTCATAAAGGCATCGAAAAAATCGCCGAAGGCCGAGATCCGGTTTCGTTGGCCAAACTGGCCGGCCGAATATCCGGAGACACCACGGCCTCGCACGCCTGGGCCGCCTGCCGCGCGATGGAAGCGGCCGCAGGTTTGAGTTGTTCCGAACGCGCCGACTACATGCGAGGCATTTTGGCCGAACGCGAAAGGGTGATCAATCATCTGGGAGACATGGCCTCGATGTGCAACGATGTCGGCTTTGCGTTCGGTTATTACCAGTTCGGACGCCTGCGGGAACTGTGGCTAAGAGACAACCGGACGCTGTTCGCTCACCGTCTGATGATGGATTGCATCGTGCCGGGCGGCGTCGCAGTAGACCTCAAGTTCGACGACTGCGCCGCGATGAAAGAGACGATTGCAACGCTCCGCGCTGAACTAAGCGGGCTGATCAAAATCATCGACGCGAACTCCTCGCTCGAAGACCGCTTTTTGGCGGCGGGCGTGCTTTCGCCGGCGCAGGCTAAGGTCTTGGGCGCGCTGGGTTTTGTCGGTAGGGCCAGCGGTCAGGTCTTCGATGTGCGCAAGGCGCCGGGCTATCCGCCCTACGACAGTTTGGATTTTACCGTGCCGGTCGAAACGGACGGCGATGTCGCGGCGCGGTTTTGGCTGCGGTACAAGGAATTGCGTGCCGCTTGCCGTTTGCTGGAACAAATGCTCGAACAAATACCGGAAGGCGCCGTTCTCGCGGATTGGCGGACGCCCGAAGCGGGTGCCGAAGGCTTTGCCGCCGTGGAGGGTTGGCGCGGCGAGATTTTGTGTTATGTCCGATTTGACGAGGGGAACCGGATCGCCCGCTATTATCCTCGCGACCCGAGCCAAATCAATTGGCCGGCGTTGGAAAAAATTCAGATCGGCAACATCGTTCCGGACTTTCCGGTCTGCAATAAATCGGTGAACGGTTCCTATTCCGGACAGGATTTATAAGGAGTATTTATGTTACGGCTCTATCTTAAAGCATTGAGTACCGGCGTTTTGACCGAACCGGTTCGGTACATCGACAAAGACCGGTTCCTGGAAGCCGTCGGTCAGGAATTGAAAACCGCGATAGAGCGCAAATTCAGTCGAAGCCTGGCGATAAGGCACATCGATGCGGGTTCTTGCAACGGCTGCGAATTGGAAATTCATGCATTGAACAACGTTTATTACGATATCGAGCGTTTCGGCATTCATTTTGTCGCGTCTCCGCGCCATGCCGATGTGCTATTGGTGACAGGACCCGTTTCCCGGCACATGCAAGCCGCGCTGCTTCGTGCTTATGATGCGACGCCGGCGCCTAAATGGGTTATCGCGTCGGGCGATTGCGCCGCTTGCGGCGGCGAGTTCGGCGTCTCCTACGCCAGTTGCGGCGCCGTAAAAAACGTCCTGCCGGTCGATGCGACGATCGCCGGATGCCCGCCGTCCCCGCTGCAATTGATGCAAGGATTGTTAAACATTCTTAAAATATTATAATTATTGTGGAAATAGAAGTTAAACATATTATTAACTTGCTATTTTTCGTGGTTTGTCAAAATCATTTTAAATTATTCATATGAAATTATCGGTAGTCGTACCCGTATTCAACGAAGCGGACAATATATTGCCGCTCCTGCAAGAGATCGAAGCCGCGATGGTCCAAGTCGCCGCGGAAAATTATGAAATTATCTTCGTCGACGACGGCAGTCGGGACGAAACGCCGATAGTGCTCGAAAAAGCGCTATCGGCATTCAAAGCGCTACGCGTGATACGTCACCGTCGAAGCTGCGGACAAAGCACCGCACTCTATACCGGGATTCGCGCGGCCGTTTATCCGTGGGTCGCGACGTTGGACGGAGACGGACAGAACGATCCGACCGATATTCTGCATTTGCACCAAGTGTTCAAACACCAATTGCAAAATTTACCCGAGTTATGGATGGTGGCCGGATGGCGTAACCGTCGCCGGGACTCAGGCTGGCGAAAATTCACGTCGAAACTGGCTAACACCGTTAGAGATGGCTTGCTTGGCGATAAAACACCGGATACCGGCTGCGGCTTGAAACTGTTTTTACGAGATAAATATTTGTTATTGCCCTATTTCGACCACATGCACCGTTTTTTACCGGCATTGATTCTAAGGGCCGGCGGACAAGTGGTGTCCGAGCCGGTCAACCACCGGCCGAGGCTGAAGGGGCGTTCCAAGTACGGGACCTTGGACCGTTTATGGGTGGGAATCGTCGATTTGTTCGGCGTTATCTGGCTGCAGCATCGCGCCAGATTGCCTGAAATAAAGGAGATTTACCGTGGATCATGAAACACTGTGGCTGTCTGTCGGTCTGTTGGGGCAAGCGTTATTTTCGGCGCGTTTTTTCGTGCAGTGGTTGCAAAGTGAACGGCAGAAAAAAAGCGTGTTTCCGGTGGCGTTTTGGTATTTCAGCATCGGCGGCGGAATCACGCTGTTGACTTATGCGATACACAAGGAAGATCCGGTTTTCATCATCGGCCAGGCAAGCGGGCTATTCATTTATTTGCGCAATTTATATTTTGTCGTGTACGAAAGAAAATTAGCAGTGTAGTTGTTTAGATTGTGTTGAATTAAGCCGAAACAGCATTGACGGACATATTTGGCTGAGTTTTCGTTATCGACCAATCCGGCCCACAAAAATAAGCTTCTTTCTTAAACCCGGCGTCGTCCCCAACCTTCACAATTGACCGATGTATTCTCTACTTTCAACACGCCAGTGGCTTGTTTGGCTTTGGCTGATTTTAACGAGCGCCAGTTTGATCGATCGCCCGTTGTTTCCTATCGACGAAACCCGTTATGTCGGCGTTGCTTGGGAAATGTGGTCGCGCAACGATTTTCTGGTGCCCTATCTGAATGGCGAGCCTTACAGTCACAAGCCGCCTTTGTTGTTTTGGCTGATGCAGATGACTTGGGTCTTGTTCGGTGTCAATGAATGGTCGGCGCGCTTGGTGGCGCCGTTGTTTTCGTTGGCTTCGGTTTTTCTACTTCGATCATTGGCCGGAGCGTTGTGGCCGGAGCGCTCGAATCTTGCCGGAAGCGCCCCGTTCATCATGCTGGGTTTTGCTTTTTGGATGATCTACGGCACATTGACGATGTTCGATGTGCTGTTGGTGTTTTTTGTCCTGCTCGCCCTTCGGAGTCTTTGGCATAATGCGAATAAAAGACCTAGCGCCGGTCGTTGGGTTCTTTTCGGCTTGGCGATCGGCGGAGGCATACTGAGCAAGGGACCGGTAGTTTTATTGCATACACTGCCCCCGGCATTATTGGCTCCTTGGTGGGTCGGGCGCGATACGCGAACGATCAATTGGCTCCACTGGTATCTCGGCATTTTATTGGGCATTTCGGTTGGCGCCTTGCTTGCGTTGTCTTGGGCGGTTCCTGCTGGTTCCGCCGGAGGCGAGATTTATCGCGAAGCGATTTTGTTCGGGCAAACATCGGGCCGACTGATCAAATCATTCGCTCATCGGCACGCATGGTGGTGGTATCTGGCATTTTCGCCGGCCTTGCTCTTTCCTTGGTGTTTTTGGCCGCCGCTTTGGCGAAATCTGAACACGCTCTCCTTTCGGGATCACGGTATCCGTTTTTGTCTGAGCTGGCTGCTGCCCGTTTTCATCGCCCTGTCATTAGTCAGTGGCAAACAGTTGCATTATTTGCTGCCGTTGGTTCCGGTTGTAGCTTTGTTGATCTCCAGGGTTGCGGACAATGCCGGATTCGATGAATGGCGAGGATCGCAGCAGGTATTCGTCGTGGCGATCGCGCTCGTTGCCGTGGTCTTGATTGCTCTACCGATAGTCAACGACTATTTCAGTTGGAAAAAACAATGGGCGGATTATTCCACGGTTTGGGGCATGCTCTTGTTGCTAGCGGCTATCGGTTTATGGTTTTGTAGGATCGATTCCATAGCGGAGTCCGCATTCTATTTGAACGTGGGGACTTTAGTGACGATCGTGATACTGTCGTTGAGCGTGCTCGATATTCGTTCAGAACGCTTCGATGTTAGGGAGGCCGCGCAACAAACCTCGGATCTTTTCAAGCAAAATAGCGAAGTCGCTTACTTGGGTACTTACCACGGCCAATATAATTTTTATGGCCGTTTGGAGGCCGGATTGATCAGTACGATCGATCCGATGCATTGGGCAAAGATGCATCCTGATGGCTATTTAGTGATAACTTTCAAGACCAAACAAGCATTGCCCGATTCTCTGTTTATCTATCATCATCCGTTCCGAGGTCGGATAATGGCGATCGTATCGAATAAAATGTTAACGGAATTCCCACACAGAGAATGGGAACGATAGGCTTGTGTAGGATGTGCGCAAAGCGTGAGAGCCATTTAGGAAAGTTAGTTTGTATCGTATCCAAAACGTCTTCGTTGTCTTCAATGCATCAAACCGGCCTGGTCGGTTTGAAGAGCAAAGTTAAAGAACAAGCCATTCGCCCGGAGTTAAGTGTCCGGGCGATTTAAAGATAAGCAACTAGAAAGTCTTGGTTTTTCTCGATAAATTCAACAACGCTATGCCGCTGAGGAATAACCACAGTGCGGACGGCAAAGGTACGGTATCTCCTGAAGCAAAATTTTGTGTCCAATAGGCATAATAGGGTGCCCCTTGAGTGGAATCGAAAACCAAGCCTACGCCAAGATCGGTAAACCAATCCACCAAAATATTTTCACGATGTCCCGAACTGCCCATCCAGCCGCCGCCGTCTTCTCCTTTGAAGACGTCCCAAGCGTCCCAAGTCGAATTGTTCCAGCCGTTACCTACGTCAGTCCATGAATTGAAAGCTTGTAAACCGTTATTGGTAGAGAAAAGACTCAATTCATTTAAATCGGCCGAGCCGTACATAACCAGTCGCGCCGATTCTTGTGCCGGTAGCATGGTTAATTGGCCCTCGGAAAAGGTTACTCCGTATCCTGCTGCAATGTTTTCTCCCCAGCCGCCGCCCGGTTGATTCCAGTTATAACCGGTCGATAGCATTCTTTGGCCGGCATTGCTGTTATCGGAGCCGGTATGGCTGAAGAAATTATTGGCGGACATGTCGTGCGAGTGAGTTAACGCGGCGTCATGCAGTCTGCTGTCCGCAGTCAAATCATCCAAACCGTTTAAATTACGCTGCAAATTGACAAGAAAAAATACTTCCTGTTCGGGGGCAGACCAGAAATTAAAATTTGCCGCATGAATCGTCGGTACTGTTAAGAATCCCAAAAAAAGGGTTACGAGCTTAAATTTCAGGTTTTTCATAAGGTGTCTGGATTTGAGTTGTGATGATTGGATGAAAATGTTGGTAATTGAAAATTTAGCACTATTTATGAGGGGACAAGCGCTCTTCAATGTGAATTAATGTTTTAGTCTTTGACAGTGCTAGATAAAATAGAGTGTGGTTTGGACTATAACTTAAAAATGATTAATTTAATATTACAGGACCGAATAAAACCAAAGTTTCCTGAATAAGGTTAAGTGTTAGAGAAATTGTAATTGTTGATTTAGAATTCTGTCAAATTAAGTTTGCTTCGGCGTTTTGGATTAATGCGCTAGATTGTCTATGATGCCGTGCCGGCTAGCGAGTAGGGTCATCTCGGCGACCGATTTGACGCCGAGTTTGTCCTTGATCGCCGTACCATGGTTGCACACCGTCTTGTAGCTCAAACAGAGTTTCTCAGCCGCTTTGCGGGTTGTATAGCCTTTGGCCAATAAGCAAAACACGTCGAATTCGCGTGGCGACAGTTGTCTGATTTGTTCCGATTCGTCTTTTTCGGAGGCGATGTTGAAGGCCAACTGTTGGGCTAATTCGGGTTCGACAAAACTGCCGCCGCCGGCGATTTGGCAGACTGCCGCGACTAGCGTCTCGGGAACGCTGTTTTTAGTGATGAACCCTTTTGCACCGGCCTTGATCGCGCGGGTTACATAGACCAATTCATTGTGGATGCTAAACACCAAGATTTTGCAATTCGGATCGCGCGCTATCAGGCGTCTTATGCTTTCGAAACCGCCGATGCCGGGCATCGACAAGTCCATCACGACAATATTCGGTTGATACTGAGTGTAGAGTTGGCAAGCGGTTTCGCCCTTGTCGGCTTCGTAAATATCGCCGATTCTATTCGACAGTGAAAGGTAGGTTTTGTAACCGGCCCTAACCACGGCATGGTCGTCCACCAGCAGTACATCGATCTTATCCGACACGTTGTTACTTCTCCATACAATTAAATCGGGAATAATGTCGGATATTTAACGGTAAAGCCATGGGAGCTTTTCCCGAAATAAAGATGCGGGACAATTTCCCGGTTCTTTCTTAGCGCTTTTCCCGAGTTCTAGGTGCCGTATTCCGTAACGTTGCATACCGCTCCTTCCGTATGATTACCGTCCGTGCGCTGCCCTCTATGAATGATTCGTTATGCGCCTTGATCACGCTAAGCCGGTTGTAATAACAAACACCGCGATTATTAGAGGGCCGCGCCGACATTATGCGATAAATCAATCTGGAGGAATTATGCAACACCATAAAAAACGCGAACTCTGGGGCGCGGCGGCATTAGTGTCGAGTGTCTTGCTGGCCGCGTCACAGCCGGCGCAGGCCAATCAAGCGTTAGATAAGTTGTCTAAACAAAATACCAATTGGGTCATGCAGACCAAGGATTACAGCTCGACTCACTATAGCGAGTTGTACGATATTAATATTACGAATGTACAAAACCTGAAGCCGGCCTGGTCATTTTCAACCGGCGTTCTAAACGGTCATGAAGGCGGGCCTCTGGTCGTTGACGGCATTATGTACGTGCACTCACCCTATCCAAACAATGTATTCGCAATCGATCTGAATAACCCCGATAAAATTCTGTGGCAATTCAAACCGAAGCAAAACCCGGCCGCACGCGCGGTGGCTTGTTGCGACGTTGTCAACCGCGGCTTGGCTTATGCGCCGCAAGGCAAGGATTATCCGGCGACTATCTTTTTAAATCAATTGGACGGCCATGTCGTCGCATTGAATGCGAAAACCGGCGAACTGCTATGGAAAATGGAAAACTCCGACATCGCGATGGGCTCGACGCTGACTGTGGCGCCGTTCGTCGCCGAGGATAAAGTCATCGTCGGCACTTCCGGCGCCGAATTAGGGGTTCGCGGATACGCGACCGCCTACAACATCAAAGACGGCAAGCAAGCCTGGCGTGTCTATGCGACCGGTCCCGACGAAGACATCAAGCTGTCGAAAGACTTCAACAAGGCCAATCCGCATTACGGGCAGTTCGGTCTGGGGCTGAAAACCTGGGAAGGAGACGCGTGGAAGATCGGCGGAGGTACGAACTGGGGTTGGTATGCCTACGATCCTGACTTGAGAATGCTGTACTACGGATCGGGTAACCCGGCGCCGTGGAACGAAACAATGCGTCCCGGCGACAACAAATGGACTATGACGATCTGGGGCCGCGATATCGAGACCGGGGAAGCGAAATTCGGCTATCAAAAAACGCCTCACGACGAATGGGATTATGCCGGCGTCAATTACATGGGGCTGTCCGAGCAGAAGGTCAACGGTAAGATGACCAAGTTGCTGACCCATCCGGACCGCAACGGCATCGTCTATACGCTAAACCGTGAAAACGGCGACCTGGTCAACGCGTTCAAGATCGACAACACCGTCAACTGGGTCAAGCATGTCGATTTGAAAACCGGCCTGCCGGTGCGTGATCCGGAATATTCGACACGCATGGACCACGAAGCGAAAGGCATTTGTCCTTCGGCGATGGGCTACCACAACCAAGGCATCGAGTCCTACGACCCGAACAAGCAATTGTTCTTCATGGGTGTGAATCATATCTGCATGGACTGGGAACCGTTCATGCTGCCTTATCGGGCCGGCCAATTCTTCGTCGGAGCGACGTTGAACATGTATCCGGGACCGAAAGGCACGCTAGGTCAAGTCAAGGCGATGAACGCGGTGACCGGCGAGTTCGAATGGGAGGTTCAGGAAAAATTCGCGGTTTGGGGCGGTACGACCGCAACAGCCGGTGACTTGGTCTTCTATGGCACGTTGGACGGCTACATCAAGGCCTTGAACTCGAAAACCGGCGAAGAACTATGGAAATTCAAGCTGCCTTCCGGCGTGATCGGTCACCCGATTACTTATAAACACGAAGGTAAGCAATATGTCGCGATTTACTATGGAGTCGGCGGTTGGCCCGGTGTCGGGTTGGTCTTCGATCTGAAAGACCCGTCGGCCGGTTTAGGCGCGGTCGGTGCGTTCAAGGAGTTGGCGCATCACACCCAAATGGGCGGCGGCGTGATGGTATTCTCGTTGTAATAAATGAGGCATGAATGTCGGGCTACGTCTCTCACCTAACGCTAGGCGAGGACTAGCCCGGCCTACATAAAGAGGGCTAAATGAAACAATTGAATGACATTTTGACTGCGTTGGCTATTGGCTTGGCTGTGTCGGCTTCGGCTCATGCAAGCGAAGAGCCTCTGAAAGTGTGTAATGCTGAAAACGAAATGCCTTATGCGAACAAAAAAGGCGAAGGCTTCGAAAATAAGATCGCACAAGTCGTCGGCGAGGCGCTCGGGCGGCCGATCGAATATGTCAATTGGACCGATGCGCGCTATTTCGTACGCGATTATTTGGATAAAGGTTTGTGCGATGTTGTGATCGGCATGGATACCGGCGACCCGCGCGTGCTGACGACCAAGCCATATTATCGGTCGGGTTATGTTTTCATCACTCGGGCGAAGGACGGTTTGGATCTTCATGGCTGGGACAGCAATGCATTGATGAATGCCGAGCGCATCGCCTTCATTCCGGGCACCCCGGCCGAAGTGATGATGCGCAAGATTGGACGCTACAACGACCAATTCAACTACATGCATGAACTAGTCGGCTTCAAGTCGCGCCGGAACCAATATGTAAAATACGATCCGGCGAAGCTGGTCGGCGAAGTCACCTCTGGTAATGCCGAAGTCGCGGTGTTGTGGGGGCCTTCCGCTGCTCGCTATGTCAAGGAATCCGCGACGCCTCTGACGATGGCGGTCATTCCGGACAATAACGTCCGCGCCGACGGCGAGAAAGTCGGCTTTCACTACAGCACCTCAATGGGCGTGCGCAAGGAAGATACTAAATTGCTCGAACAGTTGAATCAGGCGCTGGCCGAGCGCCGTCAAGACATCGATCAAATATTGAGCGCCGAGGGCATACCACTTGTTTCGGAACCCGCACAGGCGTTGGCATCAAAATAAACAGGAAAAGATAACAATGAAATTAACACGACTACTGGCCGGTATTTTGGCCGGAACGGCTTTGATAAGCACTGCGGCCCATGCCGAAATTACCTTGCGTAATGCGATTACCGGCGAACAGCTGGATATGAGCTTCGCTAAAAAAGGCGGCGATACCGAAGCGTTCAAGCAGTTCATGCAAGACGGAAAGAATCCTTATAACGGTAACGAAGAAGTGATTGCTGAAGGGGAAAGTCTTTATATGACCGGTTGTTCAGGTTGTCACGGCCATGAAGCTGAGGGCAAGCTAGGCCCGGCTTTGGCCGACGACTACTGGACTTATCCGAGCGGAGAGACCGATAAGGGCTTGTTCGAAATTTTGTTCGGCGGCGCGCAAGGCATGATGGGGCCGCAATATGTCAACTTCAATACCGATGAAATGCTGAAAATTATGGCGTTCATTCGCAGCATCTACACCGGCGATACTAGTAAAGCCAAATGGCTTAAATAAACAGCGAGGTTAACACGATGAAAAAAACTTTATTGCTCAGTGCCGCAGGTTTCGCGGTTGCTTTGTCGTCTTCCGTCATGGCTTACGACGGAACTAACTGCAAGGAACCCGGCGTTTGTTGGGAGCCGAAGCCGGGTTTTCCCGAAAAGGTAGCGGGTAGTAAATACGACCCGAAACACGATCCTAATGAACTGAATAAGCAAGCGCAGTCGATTAAGGAAATGGAAGCTCGCAATAAGAAACGAACGGAGCATCTTTCTAAAACCGGCAGGTTTGTTTATGACGTAGAAGAAATCAATTAAAACTGTATCCCGTTTCCGCTTGCCACCAGCCGTATGGCATGTGGAAACGCATACCGTGCTGAGTGGTCGGTATGATTTTCCCCTTGGAAACCGAAGGCCTGATTTTGCCGCCGGTTTCATTCGTGATCTTTGAAGACTAATATGACTTCGCCCCAGAAGGCTGCAGGCTGGATGGGGCCTTTTTTATCTCTGCCATGACAGACAAATTACTGAACGATTGGCGCGAAAAGGCGCTGCAATTCGAGCAACAAATCAACCGAGTCGTGATCGGCCAGCAAGAAGCGGTTCGAAATATCGTGATCGCGGTATTCGCGCGCGGGCACGTCTTGCTCGAAGGCAATGTCGGGGTCGGCAAGACCACCTTGCTGCGCGCGGTCGCGCAAGGGCTCGGTGGGCAGTATCAACGCATCGAGGGTACGATCGATTTGATGCCGGCCGATCTGATTTATTACACGTATTTAAACAGTGACGGCAAGCCTTGCGTCGACCCGGGGCCGTTGTTGAAACAAGGCGAGCAACTCTCGACCTTCTTTTTTAACGAAATTAACCGCGCCCGACCACAGGTACACTCGCTGCTACTGCGCGTAATGGCAGAGCGTAGCGTCGGCGCATTCAATCGGGAATATCTTTTCCCGCATATTCAAGTATTCGCGGACCGTAACCGCGTCGAAAAAGAAGAAACCTTCGAATTGCCGGCCGCCGCGCGCGACCGCTTTTTAATGGAAATCGGCATCGAGACGCCGAATGACGATACCGTCTTGGATGATCTGATGTTCAACCCACGCTTTCACGATGTCGATGCCTTGGTCGGCGAAATCGATAGCAGCCTAATCCCTTATTATCAACTCAACGAATGGGCCGTTCAGATTCAACAAACGATCGAACCGAGTCCTGCATTGCGGCGATACGCGCTCGATCTATGGAAGGCCGCTGCCGAGCCCGGCCGATACGGGATCAGGCTAAGCGATGTCGATATGTCTCAATTGATACAGGCGGGCGCCAGCCCTCGGGGCATGAGTTATCTGATACGCGCCGCGAAAGTCCGCGCCTGGCTCGAGAGTCGCACGGTATTGCTGCCCGAGGATGTCCAAGCGGTTTATCGGGTGACGATGGCGCACCGCATTTTTCTGAATCCGATCATGGCCTATCGCAAAGACGAGCTGATGCCCGAGTTGATCGACGGGATTTTGGAGGCGATTGCCGCGCCTTGAGGTTTGATAGCAGTAAGCGGTGAATTCCTCGTTCCCACGCTCCAGCGTGGGAATGCATACCGGTCTGACCGAAGCAGCCAAGGTATGGGTTTCCATGGAGGACCGTGGGAACCAGAAAAAAAACATTGGAACCGGGAACCGGAAAAACAATAAACAAGTTAACTAAGCAATCCAATGAATTATAAAAAATGGATCGAATCGGCTGTGCCGAAGGCCGGCTTCAGTCATCTAGTGGAAATGTATTTGACTTGGTCCGGCGTGGGCTTTGCCGGAGCGCTGATCGCCAGCGCGCTCGATCATTATTCGGCGGTGCCTTATGCCGCGTACTTCACCGGCGCCGTGAACGATGCGGTTGGCTACCGTTTTTGGGTGCTCTTGGCCGATATCGGCTTGTTGTTTTTTTGTTTCAGCCTGCCGTTTCTCTTCATGACGCGCTATTTCCGCTCCGTCGCTAAAGTTGCCGGACCCTTACAGCGGCTTACCTACACGTTTTTCGTCGTAGCCTTCGACGAGGGCGCATTGATGATCGGCATCTTATTCGCGAATTTGCTGCATGCTTCCGATAAAACCGCCTTGCTGGCGAGCAAATCGTTTTTATTCAGCGATGTCGGCTTTTTTACGATTCTAGTGCTGATCGTTTTGAATTCGGCGCTCTGGATGTTGGGCGAGTCCATTTTCAACCGTGAAGATAAAAGTTTTTCGGGCGTCGTACAAATGCTGATGACTGCGCCGGTCAAATACACTGCCCCGGGCTATTGTTGTTTCACCGGTATCGCGGTTTATCTGATCGTGAGTCAATGAGATGGCGTTAGCGATAGAGACTTTCCACTACCGTTTGGCGCATCCGGGGTATTGCGCGATTCCCGGCGCTCACCCCGGGCAAATGGTCGGCAGCGGACAGTTATTCAAGCGGCATGAGTTGTTGTTGGCAAGTCCCGATCCGAGGCGTTTGGATTTACGGGCCAGCCTGCTCGACCCGTTCAATAATTACCGGGTCAAGGTCTTTCAACAGCACAGCAAAATCGACGTGTTCGTGATCGCCGATCTGTCCGCGTCGATGTCCATTCCGGGCGAGTCCTCGAAATTACAAATCGCGGCCGATTTTTTACTGTCCTCCGCACAATCGGCTTTTGAATCCGGCGACAATTTCGGTTTCATCGGCTGCGGACATGGTATCGAAAAAAAATGGCTGTTTCCGAAAGGCTTGCGCATGGGCCGCGTGCAGGAATTGGCTCGGGATTTGTCTCGCGTTCGAAACGGGCAGGGCGGCAACGGCCTGTTTCATGTAGAGCCTTATTTGCCGCTGCGGCGGTCCTTGATCTTTCTGCTATCAGATTTTCATTTCGATCTGAATCGATTGTCGCGCCTTGCCGGTCTCTTCGGTAGGCATGCCGTCGTTCCGCTCGTGTTGTGGGATCCGTCCGAATATGCCGACTTGCCGGAGTGGGGCATCGTCAAGTTTCAGGACAGTGAAAACAAGCGCACCCGGACCTTGCTCATGCGTCCCGGATTGAAGCGGAAAATCATCGAAGCTTTCGAGCAGCGCAGAGGCAGGTTACGGCATTGGTTCAGATCCAAGGGTGCGGAGCCATTGTTCATTGAGGGTCGTTACGAGGCTTCGGCATTGACGAATTATTTTCTGCAGAGAGGGGTGTGAGAGGTGAAAGATGAAAGGTGAAAGGTGAAAGGTGAAAGGGGCATAAAGGCGTCGACCCCCACAGGGGTCTGATGCTCTGTGGGAGCGATCCCCTGATCACGATGTCATTGCCGAGAACGTTACTGTGAAAGTTCGTAGATTTGGACTCTTTATCTAATTTTTCGATATGCAAAAGCTCAGCAACGAAAATGCCGGTTCCGAAGAGAGTGCGGTTGCTCGACCGACAGGCGTCGGCGGCAGGGTCAGCCGCCGTCGAGCCTACAAGGACGTATTCACGGCGTCCTGTCGGGTGAGTGACCGCACCCTCCCTAATCTGAATTTTTATTTGTTGGGGCGATGGCCGGGCCTTCATGAGCGCTAGGTGACAATTAATGGTATCGAGGTCATATTGGCTAAGTTTACAAGAGGTTATTTAAAGCAATGAATTACGATGAGCGCTCCGTCTGGGAAGGCATGCTGAGGTTAATGTTGTTACTGGGAGTCTTGATCAGCGGTTGTTCCGGATCGCTGCAACAATCGGTCAGTCGTTTCGAGTTTTTAACGCCGAAGCCGTTCGGTTATGTCATCGGCGATGAAATCGCTCATCGTATCGTCATCGATACACGCGCCGGCATCGAATTGAACAACAATACATTGCCGAAGCCAGGAGAATTGAACCGGTGGTTAACGGTCAACCAGGTCGAGAATTCGCAAAGCAAGATCGCTCAAGGCGTGCGCCATGTCATCGATATCCGTTATCAGGTTTTTTATGCGCCGCTCGAAGTCAAGATGCTGGCGATTCCGGGGTTTTCGGTGCAATTCAAACAAGGTGCGCAAACGATAGATCAAGACGTGCCGGATTGGCATTTCACGATTTCGCCGTTACGCGAATTGGCGGTCCGGAAAGACGAAGGCGGTGAATATATGCGTCCGGATGTGCCGCCTGGCGGCCTGTCGAATGACGATACCGTATGGCGACTGTTTGCGAGTCTATTTATTGTCGCGCTGAGCGCGCTTTATCTGAGCTATCTTTACGGATATCTTCCGGGCTTGCCGAGACGCGGTATTTTCAAGCGGGCCCAGCGGCAATTGTCGCGTTTGCCTGAACGGGATCTCGCAACGGCCTTGAGTGTGGTTCACCATGCACTTAACACATTGAACCGCAAACCTTTGTTTCAACACAAGCTTAATGAGTTTTATCGAAACCAACCCGATTATCGTAAATTAGCCGGTCAGTTGAATGATTTTTTTGAAGTGTCCAATCGTTATTTTTTCGCCGGTTACGGCGACATCGGGCGGGATGACTTCGACAAGATAGAACGTCTATGCCGCTTATGCCGTGAAGTCGAGCGAGGCGGCCGGTGACTGATATCGCTTTCGAAGCGCCCTGGGCCTTGGTCGGGTTGTTGTTGATCGTGTTTCCATTGCTCAAGACCGGCGCGGCGCCGTCGGCCTATTCATGGCTCGCGATCGTACCTGCCGACTGGCTGTCCGGTTTGTTGGTTTTGCTCTTACGTGTCATCGGAATGTCGACCATCGCCGCACTATCGCTCGGGCTGTCAGGCGTGTATTTGAAGGAACAAAAAGTCGAGCGCATCGGGCGAGGTGCGCATATCGTGTTGTTGCTCGACCGAAGCCGCAGCATGGACGATACGTTTGCCGGCAGGGCGCCGGACGGTTCGAATGAATCGAAATCGGCAACGGCCCGGCGCTTGTTGACCGAGTTCGTCGAAAAACGCAAGCATGACCGCATCGGCGTTACGGCTTTCAGTACCTCGCCGTTGTTCGTGATGCCGCTGACCGAAAACAAACAGGCCGTGCAGGCGGCGATTGCAGCGACGTCTGCGCCGGCTTTGGCTTACACCAACATCAGCAAAGGATTGAGTCTGGCAGCGTCATTTTTCGAACAACAGCCGTTGACCGGCTCCCGTATTTTATTGTTGATTTCGGATGGTGCGGCGGCGATCGACCCCGACAGCGAGCAGGCCTTGAGACAGTTGATCAAGCAGCAGCAAATCCGCTTGTATTGGGTGTTTTTGCGTACCGAAAACAGCCCCGGCATATTCGATGTGCCCGAAGATTCTCGAAACGATAACAGCGATGCGATGCCGGAGCGTTATCTACATTTGTTTTTTAAAAGTCTCAATGTGCCGTATCAGGCTTACGAAGCCGAAAATCCCGATGCGGTGCAAAAGGCGATAGCCGATATCGATACCCTGGAAAACCGGCCGTTGCATTATTTCGAACGGATTCCGAAGCAGGATTTATCCGGATTATGTTATCGCTGGGCCATCATTTTATTGTTGTTGCTATTGGCTTTGAAAAGTTGCGAGGTAAGAAGATGAAGGTGTCGTTACGGCAAGGTGTGGGTTGGTCGCTGTTTGCCGCCGCTTGTCTGTCGGTCATTGTCCAGCTCTGGACTTTAAATCGGATCGAACGCGAAAACGCATGGATAGCAAAATTGTTGTCGGGTCATGATATCGCCATCGAAAAGGTGATCGGCGCACAGCCCGAGGTACGCCTGGCCCGCGCGATTTATCTGAGACAAATGCACCGTTACGACGAGGCGTTAGCGACCTTGAATTTGATTATCGACCAGGGCGGGCCGGAACTGCAAACCAAAACCCGTTATAACCTCGGTAATTTGTATCTGGCGCAAGCGGTCGAGCAAACCGAGGCGTTAAATTTCAATGAAGCTTTACCGCTGGCCGGACTTGCCAAGCAAACCTATCGTCAGGCCCTGGTCTTGAATAGCGGCTTTTGGGATGCGAAATACAATCTCGAAGTCGCCATGCGGCTATTGCCCGAAATGAACCGCGTTAACATCGGCGATGACGAGCCCGAAAACAAAAAGTCGAAGTTATGGACGACGGTACCGGGATTTCCACGCGGTTTGCCTTGAGTTGGTTAGCAGTTAGCGGCGAGTGGATGGTTGTGAAAGGGGTAAGGAGCAAGGGAAAGGGACAAGGGGCAAGGGAAATAGCCTGTATTCGCTCGTTCCCAAGCTCTTTGCTTGGGAATGCAGTACAAGAAGCTCTTGCTTCTCGAAATCGGTAAGCAAGAGCTTGCATGAAGGCTTTCCCAAACCGGAGTATCGGAAACAGCGAAGGGTTAGTACTGACAAACCAAAAGTACCAATAAAGAGACTATGTATTCACGACAAATCTTCAAGGATTACCGTTTTTGGTGCCTGGCTGCGGCAGGCATTGCGCTTGCCGTGTTGTTCATCCATCCCCGCGAACAACGCAAAAGCCCGGTTTTTGATTTGACATTCTTTATCGATATCACGCGTAGTATGAATGTCGAGGATTACCAGGTAGACGGCCAAGCGGTGAGCCGTTTAGAGTTCGTTAAACAAAGCTTGCGCGACTTGTTGCTGAAGTTGCCGTGCGAATCGAAAGTCGGATTGGGCGTTTTTACCGAGCGGCGCTCGACGGTTTTGTTTGAGCCGGTCGAGGTGTGTTCGGGGTTTGCCGAGATCGATGCCGCGATTGCAGCGTTGGATTGGCGCATGGCCTGGGCCGCCGACAGTCGAATTGCCAAAGGGTTGTTGAATACCTTGGAAATGCGCCGAGATAGCGGCAGCCGTTTGGTGTTCATGACCGACGGCCAAGAAGCGCCGCCGGTCAATCCGCGTTATCGGGCCGATTTTTCGGGCATTAAGAGTGCAATAAACGGTTTGCTGGTCGGTGTAGGCGGCATGGAGCCGGCGCCGATACCGAAATACAACAGTCGGGGCGAGCGGGAGGGGTTTTATAAGGCCGATGATGTGCCGCATCGTTCGACTTTCGGTCTGTCCAACTTGAATCCTGAAGAAATCGAGGGCTACAACGCCCGCAATGCTCCCTTCGGTAGCGAAGCTGTGGCTGGTAACGAGCACCTGAGTTATTTGCATGAAGCCTATTTGCAACAGCTAAGTGCAGAAGCCGGTTTGCACTACCATCGGTTGGCCGGTAACGAGCTACTTTTCGAAGCCTTGCGGGGCGGCGATTTGGCCGAACAAAAACAAGTCGAGAACGATGTGCGTTGGCGCGCGGCGCTTGCCGCATTGGTTTTGTTGTTGGCGGTGTTTGTTTGAAGGCGGTTGGTCGCCGCCATTAAGTCATGCTGACTTTAGGCTTTAATGTGCCTTAAAAGCCTGCCATTGATAATGTGTGGCCATGACGGATAAAGGTTTTCCGTTAACTTAATGGTAGTGAGGCGGTAGGTTGGTGAGAAACAGTTGGGTGCGTTTCGATGACCGGTATCGGCACATCCTTGTGCGCAGATGTTTGTCGATAGCGAGGCTTACTCGGCCTTATCGCTGTCATCCGGTTTGACTTCTTCGATTACCTTCGATGTGGATTCCTTCAGGCTATCAAGGGCGGGTTGGGCTGCTTCCTTGGCTTTTTCGGCGGCATCTTCCATGGCTTCTTTGGTCGCATCGACCGCCTCAGAAGCGCTTTCGGCAGCTGATTCAGCCGATTCTTTTACTTCCTCGACGGCTTGAGACCTTGTCTCGTCGGCTTTTTCCAATGCTTCTTTCGTTTTCTCTTGCGCCGCTTCTGCGGCTTCTTTGGTGATTTCCTTTACGGATTCGGCGGCTTCGGAAACGGATTTTTTGATCGGTTTGGTCGAGGTGTCGGGTTTTTCGACTTTTGCCGTATCGTCGGAATTACCACAACCAGTTATAGCGATAAGGGTCGTTAAAATAAGTAAGGGTTTGGTTTTCATAATGCGCTCCTATCGTGTGTTAGAGGGCAGCCGCATACAGCAGAGTTATGTTGAATGCGAGTGAAGTTTGATTCTAACGTAATCAATGGCGCAATGCATGGATTAGAATTTATTAATTTTGAATTTTTGGGGTTAGTTGAGTGTTGTCGTCTATGCAAAGCAATGGAGAATTTCGGGCAGCGAACGATATAAAATTTGATTCGCCGCCCGAAGAGTCGCTTAGAAAGTAATGATTTCTTCGCCTTCGCTGACCAGCACGATGTCGGCCGGACGTAGCGAGAAAATGCCGACCGTGATGACGCCTGGAATGTTGTTTATAGTTTTTTCTAAATCGCTTGGGTCGACGATGTTCAGGTTATGCACATCGAGAATATGGCCGCTGTTGTCGGTCACGCAGTTTTCACGCCAGACCGGTTGGCCGCCCAGTTTGACTATTTCTCTAGCGACGTAACTTCTTGCCATTGGAATGACTTCCACCGGTAGCGGGAATTTGCCGAGCACGTCGACGCGTTTGGAGCCGTCCGCTATGCAAACGAATTGCTTACTGGCGCCGGCGATGATTTTTTCGCGGGTCAGTGCGGCGCCGCCGCCTTTGATCAATTTCTTATTCGGATCGATTTCATCCGCGCCGTCCACATAGACCTCGAGCGTGCCGACATCATTCAAATCCAGTACCGGAATGCCCATTTTTTTTAGGTGAGCCGTGGTAGCTTCGGAGCTGGATACTGCGCCTTCGATGCCCGATTTCATTTCGGCCAGGCCATTAATGAAGTGAAATACGGTCGACCCGGTTCCGACGCCGACAATCGAAACGCCTTTAACGTAATCTAGGGCCGCGTAAGCTACTTTTTGTTTGAGTTCGTCTTGTGTCATAGTTTTTTATTTTCAGGTTAGTAGTTATTGTTAATGTGTGATAATAACGCATCTAATTCGAGAGCTCATCCGTTTTTTAAGTATGTTAAGCCAGTATATCGAAAAAATATTAAGGGCCTGCGTCTACGATGTCGCGGAAGAAACGCCGTTGGATTATGCGCCGAACTTGTCTAGGCGCCTCAGAAACGATGTTTATTTGAAACGTGAGGATTTGCAGCCGGTCTTTTCGTTTAAATTGCGCGGCGCTTACAACAAGATTGCGACGTTAAACGAGAAAGCTAAGGCTAATGGCGTGATCGCGGCATCGGCCGGCAATCATGCGCAAGGCGTGGCTCTGTCGGCGCAGATGCTTGGTATCGATGCGTTGATCGTGATGCCGCAAACGACGCCCGAAATTAAGGTTAACTCGGTGCGCACACGGGGCGCCCAAATCGTCTTGTTCGGCGATTCCTATGACGAAGCTTATGGGCGGGCACGAGAAATCGCCGCCGAGAAAAATATGGCATTCATTCATCCGTATGACGATATCGATGTTATTGCCGGGCAGGGTACGATCGGAATGGAGATTTTACGGCAGAAAACCGGTGTGCTCGATGCGGTGTTCGTACCGGTCGGCGGTGGCGGTTTGTTTGCGGGCATTGCGGCCTATATCAAATTCGTACGCCCCGAGGTCAAGCTGATCGGTGTCGAGCCGGACGATGCCGATTGTTTGAATCAGGCTTTGAAAGCGAACGAGCGGGTTGTGCTTAAGCAGGTCGGTCTGTTTACCGATGGTGTCGCGGTCAAGCAGATCGGCGAAGAGCCGTTTCGGGTCTTGCGGCATACGGTCGATGAGGTTGTTACGGTCAATACCGATGAAATTTGCGCGGCGATCAAGGATATTTTCGACGATACTCGTTCGGTTGCCGAGCCTGCCGGTGCGCTGGCCTTGGCTGGCTTGAAAAAATATGTCGAAATCCGAAAAATCGTCGATCAAACGCTGATCGCGATTGAAAGCGGCGCGAATATTAATTTCGATCGTTTGCGCTATGTTGCCGAACGAGCTCAGGTCGGCGAGCATCGAGAGATTTTGTTGGCTGTCGAAATTCCTGAAGTGCCTGGTAGTTTTTTGCGTTTTTGTAAAATGCTCGGCAGTCGTAATGTCACAGAATTTAATTACCGTTATTTTGATGCAAAGAAAGCCAATGTATTCGTCGGTCTTTCGACGAGCGGCGACGATTTCGATAAAACGGATTTAATTAGTTGTCTCGAAGCTAAAGGTTTTTTTGTCGTCGACATGACTGCGAACGATTTGGCTAAGGAGCATATTCGCTATATGGTTGGCGGTCATGCGCCGCGTGCGCTGAATGAAGTGGTCTATAGTTTGCAATTTCCTGAGCGTCCTGGTGCCTTGTTGAAGTTTTTAACGGCTTTGGGCGATCTTTGGAATATCAGTTTGTTTCATTACCGCAATCATGGCGCGGCTTTCGGGCGGGTGTTGATCGGGTTGCAAATGCCCAATACCGAGCGCTACGTGTTCGAGGCGTGCCTGGATCGTTTAGGATTCGAGTATGCGGAACAAACCGCAAACCCCGCTTATGATTTGTTTGCCGGCGGCGGGGAGCAGAAATAGTGAAAGGTGAAAGGTGAAAGGTGAAAGGTGAAAGGTGAAAGGTGAAAGGTGA